>NZ_NHPE01000131.1:0-91189 GCF_002252895.1 Halorubrum sp. Eb13
CACCGGCGGCGTCCACGGGAAGGAGGCCCACCCGGACCACCCGGAGACCCCCGGGGAGATCGCGTCGGCCGCGGCGGCCTGCGAGGCCGCGGGCGCCAGCGTGCTCCACCTGCACGCGCGCCGCGACAACGGGGAGCGCGCCTTCTCGGCCGAGCGGTTTCAGGCGGTCTCCGACGCCGTCCGCGAGGCCACCGACGACGCCGTCCTCCAGCACTCGACCGGCGGGACCGCCGCGCCTGACGCCCTCCGGCACGAGCCGCTCCGGACCGACCCCGCGCCGGAGATGGCGTCGCTCGACATGGGGCCGCTCAACCGCTACGAGCGGCTCACCTCGGAGAACACCCGCGAACTGGTCGCATCGCTGCACGCGGAGATGCGAGAGCGGGGAATCAAGCCCGAACTGGAGGTGTTCAACGACGGACATTTCAACGAGTCGCTGTCGATCTTAGAGGAGCTGGAGGACCCGCCGTACCTCAACTTCCTGTTCGGCGGCGGGACCACGTCGCCGCCGCACCCCCGGAACCTGGTGAACCGGGTCGAGGCCCTGCCGGAGGGCGTCGAGTTCAACGTGATCGGGTTCGGGCCGCACCAGCTCCCCATGACGACGCAGTCGCTGCTGCTCGGGGGGCACGTCCGGGTCGGGCTGGAGGACAACCGGTACTACGAGCGTGGGGAGCTGGCGACGAACGAGCAGTTGGTGGCGCGGGCGACGCGGATCTCCGAGGAACTGGGTCGGCCGGTTGCGACGCCCGCGGAGACGCGAGAGCTGTTGGGACTGCGCGGTCGGTAACGGGGCCCTTTTCGAGTCCGGCTGGTCGGATAGTTATAATCAAAGGCGGGATGTTGCTGCCGGCTGTTTATGTGCGGTCGACGATGCGGTGCCCACGTCCAAAGCCCCAGCCAGCGAAGCGGGCGCACGCTCGCTGCGGTCCTCAGTCGCTCGCTTCGCTCGCTCCCTGTGGTCCTTGCGTCGCCTCCGCCCGCTTCGCTGGCTGCCCCTTTGAATCCCACCCCGCACAGCACCGCAGCCTCACACCTCCCCAGCCTCGCCGCTCGCGCTTATCAGCGCTCGCGGCGTCCCTCGCACGCGCTCCTCGCGGCCGTCGATGGCGGCCGCTCTGAGGCGCGCGCCACCGCATCATAATTAAAACGCCGTTTCGCCGTTTCGTCGTGGTCGCCGATCTATTCGAGGACGACCAGCACGTCGCCCATGTCGACGCTGTCGCCCTCGCCGACGTGGACGCTCGCGACGGCGCCGCCGCGCTCGGCGACCACGTCGTTCTCCATCTTCATCGCCTCGAGGACGCAGACCACGTCGCCCGCGGCCACCTCGTCGCCCTCGTCGACGTCGACCGAGAGGATCGTGCCCTGCATCTCCGCCTCGATCGCCTCGCCGCCCTCGGCGACGTCGACGCCGTCGTCGCCCCCGTCGTCGGACGTCGCCTGCGGCGGTCGCTGCTTGCGGCCGCCCGCGCCGCTCCCGCCGCTCGCGGGCGTCGGGACCGCGGGCGCGCCGCGCTCCTCGAGTTCCACGTCGAAGCGCTTCCCGTTCACTTCGACGGTGAACTCGCGTTCGGTCACCTCCTCGTCGTCGTCGCTCGACGCCGACTCGGTCCCCCACTTCTCCTGCGCCTCGGTGACCAGCTCCCGGTCGAGCTCCTCGTCGAGGTACTTCGTGGTGTGGGTGCCAGCGACGAACCGCTCGTCGTCGAGCATGAGGCGGTGGAACGGGACGACGGTGACGACGCCCTCCAGGTCGTACTCCGCGAGCGCGCGCTTCGACCGGGCGAGACACTCCTCGCGGTCGGCGCCCCACACGATCAGCTTCGCGATCATCGAGTCGTAGTCGGTGACCAGCTCGTCGCCCTGCCGGAGCGCGTCGTCGACGCGGACGCCGATCCCGCCCGGCGGGTCGTACGTGTCGAGCCGGCCCTCGTTAGCGGGCTGGAACTCCTCCGCGGCGTTCTCGGCGTTGATCCGGAACTCGATCGCGTGGCCCTCCAGCTCGACGTCGCCCTGCGAGACGGAGAGCCCCTCGCCGCTGGCGACCCGGAGCTGCTCTTTCACGATGTCGATCCCCGTCAGCTCCTCGGTAACGGTGTGTTCGACCTGGATGCGCGTGTTGACTTCGAGGAAGTAGAACGGCGTGTCCGGGCCGAGCGGCTCCGACGGGTCGCGGTCGAGGTCCTCCTCGACGAGGAACTCGACGGTGCCGGCGTTCGTGTAGTCGGCCGCGGCGACCCCGCGGCGGGCGGCCTCGCCGATCCGATCGCGGAGCTCGTCGGAGAGCGCGGGGGAGGGGCCCTCCTCGATCACCTTCTGGTGGCGGCGCTGGAGCGAGCAGTCGCGCTCGCCGAGGTGGACGACGTCCGACTCGTCGGCGGGGACGTCCCCGTCGCCCGCGTCCGCGACGATCTGCACCTCGACGTGGCGGGGGTTCTCGAGGTAGCGCTCGAGGTAGACGGAGTCGTTCGAGAAGTACGCCTCCCCCTCGCGCTTGGCCGACGCGAGGGCCTCCTCGGCTTCCTCGGCGCTCTCGACGACCTTCATCCCGCGGCCGCCGCCGCCCCCCTCGGCTTTGATCGCGACGGGATAGCCGTGCTCGTCGCCGAACTCGGTGACCGCCTCGACCTCGGTGACGGGCTCCGTCGTCCCCGGGACGATGGGGACGTCCGCGTCGTCCATCACGCGGCGCGCGTGGGTCTTCTCGCCGAGCCGCTCCATCGCGTCGCTGGCGGGGCCGACCCAGGTGATCCCGTCGGCGTCCTCGACGCGGGCCGCGAAGTCCGCGTTCTCGGCGAGGAAGCCGTAGCCCGGGTGGATCGCGTCGGCGTCGGCCGCGCGCGCGGCCTCGACGACCGCCTCGCCGTCGAGGTACGAGTCGGCGGCGCGGGCCGGGCCGACGTTGTACGCCTCGTCCGCGTACCGGACGTGGCCGCCGTGCTTGTCGGCGTCGCTGTACACGGCGACGGTGTCGACGTCCAGCTCGGCACAGGCGCGCATCACCCGAACCGCGATCTCTCCGCGGTTCGCGACGAGAACCTTATCGAACATTCTTACACCGTCATTCCACGATAACCCACCTCATTCTATCGGTCCGCGACGACGGTCGGTGACGACGATCGTCGTACTCTGTCGGCGCGCGCCGCGGCTTCCCCCGAGACGGTTAAGGGCTGCCCGCTTCCATATCCCGACATGCTCTCGCCCGGAAACCCCTACGTCTTGCCGTCGACGCTGGTCGCGGCGGGCGCGTACCTCGCCGCGACGCTCCTGACGGACGCCTCGATACTCGTCCGAATCGGGATCCTCGTCCTCCTCGCCGGCGTCGTTCCGATCGTTCTCAACCGGGTCCTCGGCGGATCGCCCGCGGGGACCGCCGCGGAGGAGGGCGCCGAGGAGCCGCCCGAGGCGTGACCACAGATATATATGTTATCCAACGTATCTTCTAACGCTCCCTGAGAAGGGTTGGCGTGGCAAGGCGCTCGGCGGGCGTCTCGCCGGGGAATGCACGCGCTCGGGCGCTCTCGCGTCCGGGGTAGCCGTTCGAAACCCGGACAGCCGCGGCGCCGCCTCGATACGCCGGGTTCGGCGGACGGGGCGTCCCCGTCAGAAGCGGTCGGCGCGGCCGGCCGCCGTCCACGGGTCGGTCGGCGCCTCCGTCGGCACGCGGACCGACCGGCCAGTGAGGCGGTCGACCCGGTCGGCGAACGCCCACCGCTTCCCCTCCCACCCGGTCTCCTCGTCGGTCGCGGCCGCCGCCGCGGCCAACTCCCCGTCGCGGAGATGCGCCGCGACCGCGGCGGCGATGGCGGCGGCCTCCGCGTCGGCGGCGTCGTCGGGGACGGTCAGCCCGTCGAGGACGGCGGCGACCGCTGGGCCGTTCGGTCCGCTTTCCGCGTCGGCCGAGGCGGCGTCCGCGTCGGCCGAGGCGGCGTCCGCGTCGGTCGAGGCGGCGTCCGCGTCGGTCGAGGCGGCGTCCGCGTCGGTCGAGGCGGCGTCCGCGTCGGACGGGTCGGGCGAGTCGGTCGCCATCAGATCGGGATGTTGCCGTGTTTCTTCTCGGGCCGGTCCGAGCGCTTCCCCTTCAGCATCTGGAGGTCGTCGATCAGGCGCGCTCGCGTCTCAGCGGGCTCGATGACGTCGTCGACGAAGCCGCGGTCGGCGGCGCTGTACGGGTTCGCGAACTCCTCGCGGTACTCGTCGATGAGCTCCTGCCTTCGCGCGTCGGGGTCGTCGGCCGCCGCCAGCTCCTCGCGGTAGAGGACGTTGACGGCGCCCTTCGGCCCCATCACCGCGATCTCGGCCGTGGGCCACGCGTAGTTGACGTCGCCGCCGATGTGCTTCGACGACATCACGCAGTAGGCGCCGCCGTACGCCTTCCGGGTGATCACGGTGAGGAGGGGGACCGTCGCCTCGGAGAAGGCGTACAGCAGCTTCGCGCCGTGGCGGATGATCCCGTTGTGCTCCTGGTCGGTGCCGGGCATGAAGCCGGGCACGTCCTCGAAGGTGAGGATGGGGATATTGAACGCGTCGCAGAAGCGGACGAAGCGCGCCCCCTTCTGGCTCGACTCGATGTCGAGGGTGCCGGCGTTCACCCGGGGGTTGTTGGCGACGATCCCGATCGAGTGGCCGTCCAGCCGCGCGAAGCCGACGACGACGTTCTTCGCGAAGTTCTCCTGCACCTCGAAGAAGGAGCCCTCGTCGACGACGCTGCCGATCACCTCCTTCATGTCGTACGGCTTCCGGGGGGCGTTCGGAACGATCTCGGCCAGCTCCTCGTCGGCGCGCTCGGGGTCGTCCCACGGCTCGACGCGGGGCGGGTCCTCGACGTTGTTGGCGGGGAGGTACGAGAGCAGCCGCGCGATGTCGTCCAAGGCGTCCTCCTCGCTCTCCTCGGCGAAGTGGGCCACGCCCGAGGTCGACGTGTGGGTGACGGCGCCGCCGAGCTCCTCGAAGCTCACCTCCTCGCCCGTCACCGTCTCGATGACGTCCGGGCCGGTGATGAACATGTGCGAGGTGTCCTTCACCATGAACGTGAAGTCCGTGATTGCGGGCGAGTACACCGCGCCGCCGGCGCACGGCCCCATGATCGCCGAGATCTGTGGGATCACGCCGGACGCCTCCGTGTTGCGCCGGAAGATCTCCGCGAAGCCGCCGAGCGAGGCGACCCCCTCCTGGATCCGGGCGCCCGCGGAGTCGTTGAGCCCGACGACGGGCGCCCCCACGTCCATCGCCTTGTCCATCACCTTGCACACCTTCTCGGCGAACACCTCGCCGAGCGACCCGCCGAAGACGGTGAAGTCGTGGGCGAAGACGAACGTCTTCCGCCCGTTCACTTCGCCGTATCCGGTGACGACGCCGTCGCCCGGGATCTGCTGTTCCTCCATCCCGAACTTGTGGGTCCGGTGGGTGCGGAACCGATCGAACTCGTGGAACGTCCCGTCGTCGAGGAAGTAGTCGACGCGCTCGCGCGCGGTCATCTTCCCCTTCTCGTGTTGGGACTCGATCCGGTCCTCGCCGCCCCCCAGCGCCGCCCGTTCGCGGCGCTCGCGGAGGTCCTCGATGCGGTCGTCCATCGTCACGCCGGACCACCCTGAGTCATTACCTCGTGGGTCGACCAGCGGCGTCAAAAGGGTTCCCCTATCCGACGTTTCGGAGTTCGACGCGCGTCGAATCCGGAGACCGCGTCGGGTTCCGCGTCCGCCGCCGCGGCGGCCACCTCGCTTCGGCGGCGATCGCCTCTCTCCCGGTGCGGACGTCGCCCGTCCGGCCTCGACCGCCCGCACGAGCCCTGTCGCCGATTCGCACGGGCACGGGCGGTTCGACGCTTTTAAACCTCGGATGGACCACTCTCCGGTGAGACAGGCTTCGCCTGTTTCACTGACCCGTAGGAGCGACCTGCGTACTACGGAGGTGAAAATGGCAGACACAATACAAGAGGCCGTAACTCTCGCACTCGACGATGCGCCCGAGCGGAACTTCCGCGAGACAGTGGACATCGCGATCAACCTGCGAGACCTCGACCTCAACGATCCGTCGAACCGCATCGACGAGTCCGTCGTGCTGCCGGCTGGAACGGGGCAGGAGACACAGATCGTCGTCTTCGCGGAGGGCGAAACCGCCGTCCGCGCTCAGGAAGTCGCTGATGAAGTGCTTGACAGCGACGACCTCGAGGATCTCGGAGACGACGACGACCGCGCAAAGGACCTGGCCGGCGAAACCGATTTCTTCGTCGCGGAGGCCAACCTGATGCAGGACATCGGTCGGTACCTCGGTACCGTCCTCGGTCCGCGCGGGAAGATGCCTACCCCACTACAGCCGGACGACGACGTCGTCGAGACCGTCAACCGGATGAAGAACACCGTGCAGCTCCGGTCCCGCGACCGGCGCACGTTCCACACCCGCGTCGGCGCCGAAGACATGGGCGCCGAGGCGATCACGGACAACATCGACGTCATCATCCGGCGACTCGAAGCGGACCTCGAAAAGGGGCCGCTCAACATCGACGGGATCTACGTGAAGACCACGATGGGTCCCGCTAGGGAGGTGCCCGTATGAGCTCGGTCCGCAAGACCGAGACGATCCCGCAGTGGAAGCAGGACGAGGTCGACGAGCTCGTCGAGTTCATCGACTCGTTCAACTCCGTCGGGGTCGTCGGCGTCGGCGGCATCCCGAGCCGACAGCTCCAGGCCATGCGCCGCGAGCTGCACGGCTCGGCCGATCTCCGCGTGAGCCGGAACACCCTCACCGTCCGCGCCCTCGAAGAGGTCGACGACGGCGTCGAGGAGCTGACCCAGTACGTCTCGGGTCAGGTCGCGCTCATCGGCACGAACGACAACCCGTTCGGCCTCTACAAACAGCTGGAAGCCTCGAAGACCCCCGCCCCCATCAACGCGGGCGAGGTCGCCCCCAACGACATCCTCATCCCCGAGGGTGACACCGGCGTCGACCCGGGACCGTTCGTCGGCGAGCTCCAGACGATCGGCGCGGCCGCGCGCATCCAGGACGGCTCGATCATGGTCACCGAGGACTCCACGGTCCTCGAGGAGGGCGAGGTCGTCGACGAGGACCTCGCGAACGTCCTGGTCGAACTCGGCATCGAGCCGAAGGAAGTCGGGCTCGACCTCAAGGGCGTCTACTCCGAGGGCATCCTGTTCGAGCCGGACGAGCTCGCGATCGACGTCGACGAGTACGCGGCGGACATCCGGTCCGCCGCCGCCGCCGCGCGCAACCTCTCGATCAACGCCGAGTACCCGACGGCCGCCACGGTCGGCAGCCTTCTCGCGAAGGCGTCCGGCGAGGCGAAGTCCGTCGGCCTGTACGCGGAGATCGAGAGCCCGGACGTCGTGCCCGACCTCATCGGGAAGGCCGACGCCCAGTTGCGTGCGCTCGCGGCCCAGATCGACGACGAGGAGGCGCTCCCCGAGGAGCTGCAGGGGGTCGAGGCGGCCCCGGCTCCGGAGACGGACGACGCCGACGAGGAGGAACAGGCGGAGGAAGACGACGACACGGACGACGCTGAGACGACCGACGACGCCGCCGACGACGCCGACGAGGACGACGGCGACGACGGCGGCGACGGTCTCGGCGCGATGTTCGGCTAACACTACGAGGATACACCAATGGAATACGTTTACGCTGCGCTCATCCTGAACGAGACTGGCGAAGAGATCAACGAGGAGAACATCACCGGCGTGCTGGACGCCGCCGGCGTCGACGTCGAGGAATCCCGCGTCAAGGCGCTCGTCGCCGCGCTGGAGGACGTCGACATCGAAGACGCCATCGAGACGGCCGCCGCGGCGCCCGCCGCCGGCGCCGCCGCTGGCGGCTCCGCGGACGCCGCGGAGGCCGACGAGGCCGACGACGAGGCCGACGAGGCCGACGAGGCAGAGGAAGCCGCGGACGAGGAAGAGGAAGACGACGACGAGGACGGCGGCGAGGGCCTCGGCGAACTCTTCGGCTAACCTCGGACGCACCGCGACCGACCGTCGCGTCGACCGCATCCATTTTATGCCGACGCCGCTATCCGGAGTGATAACGTCGGGCGCGCCTTTTTATATCGATCGCCGGAAGTCACGGCCGTCCAATGAAGATCGTCGACGGCGACAAGGTCGAGTGCGACCGTTGCGAGTCGGTGCTTCCCATCGGAGACGCCTCGCTGCTCGAGAAGGAGACGAACCGCGACTACGAGCGGACGCTGTGCGCGGACTGCCTCGGCGCCGTCGGCGTTCCGCAGGGGTACACGCTGCGTCGCGACATCAGCCACCTCGCTGGGTGAGCCGCGAGGCGGGGAAGGCGTACCGCTCGCAGTCCGACAGGCCGCGCCCCGGCCGGACCGCGTCGACGTACACGGCCTCGACGACGGGCTCGTGCGCGCCGTACGCGGCGTTCGTGGCGTACTCGTCGACCGTCCGGTCCTCCTCCGTCCGGTAGGCGTCGGCCCGCTCGGTCGTGACCGCGACGACGACGAGGCGCTCGCCGCTCTCGCGGTCGCGGACGGCGTCGCCCGGATCGAACGCGTGGCGCGAACAGAGGTGCGATCCCGGGTCGTCGAGCGGGACGAACGTCTCCGCCCCGCAGACGGCGCAGGCTCCCACGCGCTCGTCCGGGGCGGGGACCGACCCCGCGGTCACCTCCATGGCGACCCGCCGGAGGTGTTTACACCGCGAGCCGCGGATCGCGTGGTCGGGACAGGTGCAGGTGCCGGCGTCGAGCGCGACGACGTAGGTGCCGCCGTCGGTCTCGACGACGTACCGCCGGTCGCGGAGGGGCCGCACCGTCATCTCCTCCGCGGCGGCGCGCGCCGACCGGTCGTCGGCGTCGGCGTCGGCGCCCGGCGAGCGGTCGGTCTCGTCGTCGACCGCGGCCGAGTCGCGTCGATCCGGCGTTCGCTCCGCCGGCGGCGCGGCTCGGGCGGCGTCCGGTTCGGGGACCGTCGACGCGGGCGGGTCTCGGGGGTGCGTCATGGGTGACCGCGAGGGGGACCCTCGCTTCCCGTGAAAATAGGCCCCGTAAACGGTTAAATTCGCCGCTGAAGGGGGTCGAGCGTCAGATATTCCGGACACGGTCGCCGGAGCCGTTGGACCCCGGCCGCCCTCATCGAAGTCCTTTTTTAGCGGCGACGGAAACTCGCGGGCATGGAAATCGACGCGGAGCTTCGTCGGCAGATCACGGTCTCTCTGGCGGCGGCCGCCGTTTTCATCGTCGGGCTGGTCGGGATCGGGGTCACCTTCGGCGGGTCGGCCGGACTGCCGGCGTCCGGCGCGCTCGCGCTCGTCGGACTGCTGGCCGGGTTCGTCCTGTTGATGGCGCTCGTCGGCGCGTACCTCATCCGCGCGAGCGACGAGGCGTAGGCCGGCGGCGCGGTTACTTCGTTCCGCCGGCGTCCGTGGTTTCTCCGGCGTTCGTGGATTCTCTGCCATCCGTGGCCTCGTCCGCTTCCGCCTCTCCGCTCTCGTTCTCCCCGTTCCCGGCCTCGCGCTCTCGCCAGTCGGTGATCTCGTCGGCGGCCGCGACCCGCTTCTCGTAGTACGCGAGGGGGTCGGCGGCCACCTGCATGTGGTCCTCCTCGTTGTGGCAGATCCCGTAGTTCGCCAGCGTCTCGCAGGTGGGCGGCGGGTACTGCGTGCCGCGGTCGTCTTTTAAATACTCCGTCTGGTAGCGGATCCCCTCGGCGTCGAGGCTCGTGTCGGCGCAGAACGTCACCACCTCGTCCGGGGTCATCCCGATCCCGACGAGGAACGCCATCAGCGCGAACGACTCCGGCGGCGAGAGGTCCGCGTCGCGCTCGGCCTTCTCGATCAGGTTCGTCATGCACGGCGGGAACAGCTCGGGGGCGACGACGTCGACCGGCCCCGTGTAGCTCCGCTCGGAGAGCAGGCGCTTGAGGTCGGCGACGCCCTCCTCTAACTCCGCGGCGATCCCCTCGCCGGCCGCCAGCTCGAACGGGAGCCCCTCGCGCACCCGCTCCTCGACCGCGGCCTCCAGCGCGTCCAGCAGCTCCCCGCGGGAGACGCGCACCGCGCCGTCGGCGAGCGCGCGGTTGACCAGCCGCCACGACTCGCCCCACGACGGCGACGTGAGCCGGAGGTACGGGCCGACGTCGATCCAGTAGTTGGCGGGGTCGCGGTCGGGGGCGCCGACGCCGGCGCCCGAGGCCGATCGCGGCGACTCCGGGCGGACCGCGTCGGCGAGCTCGAACTCGGCGAGCACGTCGCCGAGGGCGACGGTCGGCGTCGACACCGACCGAAGCTCGTCGTCGGTCGCGAGGTCCCCGCGGATCCGGTCGACCGCGGTCGCGGCCTCCGCGGCGGCGTACTTCTCGATGGCGGGCTCCGAGTCCAGAAGCGAGACGAGGATCCGCGCGACGGGGTACGAGAGCAGCTCCGCCTGCACGTCGTAGGCGGACTCCCCGGGGAACCCGCCGCTCTCGGACTCGACCGTCCCGTCCATCAGGGCGCGCTCGACGCGCTCGCGCCCGCGCTCGACAGCGGGCGCGTCGGCCGCGACGAGCTCCGGCAGCGACACCGCGGCGTTGGCGACGGCCTCGCGGGCGGCCGCGAAGAACGGGTACTTGGCGTCGAGCGCGTCCATGTCCGACCCGAGGTAGCGACGGGCGTCGAATAAGCGGTGCGGTCCGCGGTCGCGCTACAGCTCCCCGCGGAGGTAGTGGCCGAGGTAGCCGCCGACCACGCCCGAGCCGAGGGTGTAGGCGGCGCCGACCCCGACAACGAGGAGCGCGAAGACGCCGAACTCCGCCGGCGCTCCGGCGAACCCGAACAAGAAGAGGAGGAAGGCGACCACCGCGACGAACGGGAGCGTCATGACCGCGCCGGCGACCGCGCCCGTCTTGAGCGCGTCGGCCGACGTGCCGCCGCAGAGGTAGCCCGCGAGCGCGCCGCCGAGGACGGTCGCGAAGGGGACGAACGACAGCACCGACCCGGCGATCCCGCCCAGCAGACCGTAGAGGAGGATATCGCCCAGATCCGCGGGCGCGTCGTCCCCGGGCGAGAGGTACCCGCCCGAGTCGTCGTCCGGGTCGTATCGATCGCCGGCGACGCGGCGGTCCGAGGCGTCTCGGCTCTGCGCGTCGCTGGCAGTGGGGGCCGCTCCGGCATCACCGGTGGTCGGCTCTGCTCTCGTGTCGTCGGTGGAGGGCTCTACTCCCGCGTCGTCGGTAGAGGAATCGTCGGGGACCATGACCGCCTCACTCCTCGTCGTCCTCGGCCGGCTCGTCGCCGTCGAGCTCTTCGACGAGCGCCCCCGGTGCGTTCGACTTCACGCTGTTGAGCCCCTGTTTCGCCTTCTGCTTCGAGGCGTACCCCTGTCCGCCGTCGGCGATGACGTTGCCGTTGTCGTGGCGGAGCCGCCAGCGGTACTCGCCGGCCTTGTCCCTGAACAGCTCGAAGACGGCGTCGCTCCCGCCATCCTCGGGCGGCTCCTCGTCGCGGCTCTCGTCGATCACGTGCGCGCCCGGCGCGTTCCGCTGGACGCTCTCGATCCCCGACCTCGCGTCGCGCTTGTCCGCGTACCCCTCGCCGCCGTCGGCGATGATGTTCCCGTTGTCGTGGACGAGGCGCCAGCGCCACTGATCGGCGCTGTCGGCGTACAGCTCGAAGGCCGCCTTGCTCGCGGCGGCGTCGACGTCGACCGCGCCCTCCGCCTCGTCGAACTCGACCTCCACCTCGAAGTGGACGGTGCCGTCCTCGCGTTCGAGCTCGACCTCGACCTCGGACTCGGCGGCGGGGTCGACCGTCACCGTCCCGGCGTCGTCGACCGGGAGCGGCTCGCCGCGACCGAGCGCCTTCGCGATGCGCCGGAAGTACGTGGCCAGGGCCTGTCGACTCCGCGACCCCTTCGACTCGTGGATCGTCTCTTCGGGCATGCACGATCCGTGTCGCAGGGGGCACACAAAACGCTATGCCCGCGGGCCCGCCGCCCGTCGCTCCGCACCGTCTCGGCCACCGCCGACGAGACCGTTATGCGTGCCGAACCGGTGGGTCACGTATGGTCACCGACGAAACGGCGGGCGACGGCGGCGGAGTCGTCCCGGGCGAGCCGGTTCGCCACGGGACCGGCGTGAACTCGAACCGCGCGTTCCCGACCGGGAGTCACCCGGCGAACCTCGACCCGTTCGTGCTGTTCGAGCGGTTCCACATCGAGCCGGACACGGGGTTCCCGATGCATCCGCACAAGGGGTTCGAGATCGTCTCGTACATGATCGAGGGCGGCATGGAGCACGCGGACTCGCTCGGCGTCGAACACACCGCCCGCGAGGACGAGGCGATGCGGATCACGGCCGGGGGCGGCATCCGTCACTCGGAGTTCCCCGCCGACGGCGCGGCGTGCAATGGGCTCCAGCTGTGGGTGAACCTCCCGCGGGACGAGAAAGATGTCGACCCCGACTACGTCGACGCGAGCGCGGCGGCGCTCCCCACCCGAGAAACCGACGGCGCGACCGTCACGACCGTCGTCGGCGAGGGGTCGCCGATCGACCTCCACACCCCGACGGAGTACCTCGACGTCCGCGTCGACGACGAGTGGACGTGGGCGGTGCCGGACGGGTGGACCGGCTTCCTCTACGGGGTCGCGGGGAGCGGGTCCGTCGAGGGCGACGCGTTCGGCGAGGGCGACGTCTTCGCGACCCGCGAGGGCGGCGAGTTCGCGGTCGCGGCCGACGGCGACCTCCGGCTCGTCGCCGTCGCGGGGCGGCCGCACGGCGAGCCGATCCGCCAGCAGGGGCCGTTCGTCCTGTAGGCGACCGCCGTGCGAGGGGGTCGCTCACTCCCGCTCGGCGATCCTACTCCCGCTCGGCGACGATCGTCTCGCCCGCGCGGACGGTGTCGCCCTCGCGCGCGAGCAGGTCGTCCTCGTCCACGTCGGCGGGGAGGATCACGTCGGCGCGCGAGCCGAACGAGACGTGGCCGACGCGCTCGCCGCGGTCGACGGCGTCGCCGGGCTCTACGGCGGGGTGGATCCGGCGGGCGAACCAGCCGGCGATGACGAGCAGCTCGTACTCGCCGAAGTCGATCGCGACCTGCTCGTTGCGGTCAGACTCCTTGCTGAACGCGGGGCGGTTCGCGCCGGGGCGGTGTCGCACCTCGCGGACCTCGCCGGCGATCGGCGCGCGGTTCACGTGGACGTCGGTGACGTTCATGAACACGCCGACCCGCAGCCGGTTCCCCTCCTCGCGAACGACCGAGACGGTGCCGTCGGCGGGCGCGACGACGGTCCCGTCGGCTTCCGGCGGCTCCCGGTCGGGGTCGCGGTGGAACCAGAGGATCCCGAGCGCGAGCGCGACGAGGGCCGCGCCGACCGGGGGGAGGAGAGGGAGCGTCGCGGCCCCGACGAGGGCGGGGACGAGCGCGAGCCGCCACGCCTCGTCGACGACGTGGAACGGGAGGACGCGCGCGAGGGGCGGGTTCCGGGCCATCGTCAGGCCTCCACCGGGTCGCGGAGGTCGGGTCGGAGCTCCGTTCGGCCGGCCGCCCACGCCCCGAGCAGGTGCGTGAGGTGGATCCGGTCGTCGAGGCCGCCGGTGAGGTCGAGGTCGGCCTCGCCGGCGAGCACGTGGAGCCGCGCCAGGTCGTCGCCGCCGTACTCGGAGCCGGCGCGGGCGACCCGCAGGACCTCCCGGAGGAGCTCCTCGCCGTCGTACCCGCCCTCGTCGAGGAGGTCGTCGAGGGCGGACCGCGCGTCCTTTAGGTCGCCGGCGCGGGCGTCGGCGAGCGCCTCGCGGATCGCGTCGTCGTCGCCCACCTCGCCGAGCGTCTCGTAGGCGGTCGACATCGTGATCTCGCCGCCCTCGACCGCGGTCGCCTGCGCAGAGAGGACCGCCTCGCGGAGGTCGCCGCCGGCCGCGCTGGCGACGAACTCCAGCCCGTCGCCGTCGTAGTCGACGCCCTCGCGCTCGCAGATCGTCTCGAGGACGTCGATCGTCTCGTCGGTGGTCGGCGCGCGCACCCGCACCGGGAAGCAGCGCGACCGGATCGGCGCGATGAGCTTCGACGGCTGGCGGGTGGCGATCACGAACTGCGTGGTCCGGTGGTGCTTCTCCATCACGCGCCGGAGGGCCTGCTGGAAGTCCTCGCGGATCGACTCGGCGTTGTCGAGCAGGACCGTCTTGTACTCGCCCGACATCGGGGCGTACGACGCCGACTCCTTCAGCACGCGGTTGATCATGTCGCGTTTCGCCATCCGGCTCCGCCCCTGCAGGAACCCCTCGAAGCGCGGGTCGGTCCGGATCTCCTTTTTCGTCCGGCCGAAGAAGTCGGCGACGTTGATTTCGATCAGGTCGCTCTCGGGGTTCTCGTGGGCGGCGCGGGTCAGCGCGCGCGTCGCCGCCGTCTTCCCGACCCCCGGCGGTCCCTGCACGACGAGGTTCATCGGCTCGTCGACCGCGCGCTCCAGCCGCTCGCGGGCCTCGTCCTGGCGGATCTCGTCGAGCGCGGGAGCGTGCGCGTCGATCCACAGCGGTCCGTCCATGCCGCGTGTGTCCGGGCCGGGCGCTCAAGAATCGGTCGGTCGGTGCACCGACGCGGCGAGTCGGAGTCGCCGTCCTCGGCGACCGTCCGGACCGCCGATCGGCCCCAATTTGTTACGATCACCCCCGACTAAGTCGTTCAGAAAAGGGGTGTCGACGGCGTCCCGAATCGGGCGCTCATTTCCTCTTTCCCACGAAGAGCCCGTTTACGGCGGTTTAGTCTGCGATCCGTTTTTTAATAATATTTTGAGTAAATAAACATCAATCGTTAAGTATGGGGCATCCGAACCCGTGGACACATGTCACGTGACAACAGCGCAAGTTCGGAGGACCGACTCACCCGTCGCCACTACGTGGCCGGCGCCGGGTCCCTCGCGACCGTGGGGATCGCCGGCTGTTCCGGCGGTGGCGACGGCGGCGACGGGAGCGACGGCAGCGACGGAAGCGACGGCAGTGACGGAAGCGACGGGAGCGACGGCGGCTCCGGCGACCCCGTCGAAGTGCTTCACGGCTGGACCGGCGGCGACGGCGCCGCGGCGGCCGAGGCGCTCGAGGAGGCGTTCAACGAGGCCCACTCCGACGTCGGCCTCGAGATGAACCCCATCGGCGGCGGCGGCAATCAGAACCTCGACGCCGTGGTCGCGAACCGGCTCCAGAGCGACGACCCGCCGGGGGCGTTCGCCAACTGGCCCGGCCCGAACCTCCTCCGCTACGAGGGCGTCCTCGGCAGCGTCGACGACGTCTGGGAGGAGAACGACTTCGAGGACGTGATGGTCGAGGAGGCGATCGACCTCCACAAGCAGGGCGGCAGCTACCGCGCCGTGCCGCTCGGCTCCCACCGACTGAACTGCCTCTTCTACAACGTCTCCGTCGTCGAGGACGCGGGGATCGACGTCGACTCCCTCAACAGCCCCTCGGCGCTCATCGACGCCTTCGAGACGGTCTCCAGCGAGACCGACGCGATTCCGATGACTCACGGGATGTCCGGCACGTGGACGACGACGCAGCTGTGGGGCGCCGTGATGCTCGGCGAGAACGGCTACCAGCCGTACATGGACTTCCTCAGCGGTGAGGGCGACGAAAGCGCCGTCCGTGCGGCGTTCGAGCGGACCGCGGAGATGCTGGAGAACTACATCAGCGACGACGCGTCTTCGATCGGTCTGACCCAGTCGAACCAGAACATCATCAACGGCGACGCCGCCTTCATCCACCAGGGCAACTGGGCGGCCGGCGCGTTCCGGAACGCCGAGGACTTCGAGTACGAAGACGACTGGGGCTTCAAGACGTTCCCCGGAACCGAGGGCATGTACACCCTCCACTTCGACTCGTTCCTCTACCCGGCTGACAACCCGACGCCCGAGGCGTCGAAGACCTGGGAGGCGTTCGTCGGCAGTCCGGAGGCCCAGATCGCGTTCAATCAGTTCAAGGGGTCGATCCCGACCCGGACGGACGTGAGCATGGACGAGTTCGGTTCGTACCTCCAGGAGACGGCCGAGGACTTCGCCAACGCGGAGTACCGGCCGCCGAACCTCCAGCACGGGCTCGGGGTCCCCTCCGAGACGATGACGGCGCTCAACGAGGTCATCTCCTCCGAGTTCACCGGCCCGTACAACGTCGACGCGGCGACGCAGGGCTTCCTGGACGCGGTATCGAACTGAGCTCCACGCGATGCTCGATTTTTACCGTCGATTGCACCGGACGATCAGGCCCTCCTCGGGGGACGACGACGGAGAGGTCCGCGCGGACGGCGGCGTCGTGAGCGACGGCGCCGCCGGGTCCGCGGCCGAACCGGAGCGGGACCTCGTGGCCCGTATTAAGTCGGCGCTCGACCGCCGCTTCGGAAGCGACTTCATCGAGTCGTCCGTCTTCTGGCTCCCGCCGTTCCTGCTGATGGGGCTGTTCGTCTACGGTGCGGTCATCTGGAACCTCCTCATCTCGTTGACCGACTACGAGCGCTTCGCGAACGCCCCGGACTACTCGAACCTCGACTTCGAGATGTACACCCGGGCGCTCGCGGACTCCGGGTTCATCGACGCCGCGATCAACACGCTCATCCTGCTCGTCGCGTTCACCGCCGGGACGCTCGCGGTCGGCCTCGTGCTGGCGATCCTGATCGACAGGGGGATCCGGTTCGAGAACACGTTCCGGACGATCTACCTCCTGCCGATGAGCCTCTCGTTCGTGGTGACGGCCCAGTTCTGGCTGTGGATCTACAACTACAACAACGGGATCGCCAACAGCGTCATCGGGACGTTCGGACTCGGCCCGGTGAGCTGGCTCGGTAACCAAGAGATCGTCCTCTACGCGGTCATCTTCGCGTTGATGTGGCAGTTCTCGGGATACGCGATGGTCGTGTACCTCGCCGGCCTCCGCGCGATCCCGACGGAGCACTACGAGGCGGCCAAGGTCGACGGCGCGTCGACGCTGAAGATGTACTGGCGCGTGATCATTCCCCAGCTGAAGGGCGCGACCATCAGCGCCGCCGTGGTGCTGATGGTGTTCGGGATGAAGGCCTTCGACTTCCTCTACTCGCTGGTGGGGGGATACCGGCCGCCGAACGGCGCTGACATCCTAGCGACGAAGATGGTGCGCGAGGCGTACGCGAACCTCAACTGGGCGTACGGGTCGGCGATCGCCATCGTCCTGTTCGGGATGGCGCTCAGCGTCATCGGCCCCTACCTCGTGTACGAGTACCGGAGGGACAACTTATGAGCGACGCAGAACCTCGGACCGACGGCGGCGCAACGGCGACGACGACGGCGCGGCTTCGCCGGAAGGTCGACCGGCTGACGGTCGAAGACGTCGGCCTGTACGTCGTTTTGGCCCTCGCGGCTGCGTTCTACCTCGTCCCGATCGAATCCGGGCTGGTGACGTCGTTCAAGACCGGCACCGCGATCATCGAGACGGCGCCGTTCGCCCCGCCCGGCCCGTCCGGGCTCACGTTCAAGAAGTGGCGGACGGCGATCGACGTCCTGTTGCGCGGCATGGGGAACAGCCTGCTGTACGCCGTGCCCGCGACGGTGATCTCGGCGTTCGTCGGGAGCATCACGGCGTACGGCCTGACGATTCCGACGTGGAAGAAGTCGTACAAGGCGGTGGTGCTCATGCTCATCATCGCCGGGATCTTCATCCCGTACCAGGCCGTGCTGGTCCCGCTGACCCAGTTCTGGTCGCAGTGGGCCCAGCTCACCGATCTGCTGTCGTTCGTCTGGGCGCTCGGCATCCCGAACGACTACGTCGGTATCATCGAACTGGTGATCACCCACGTCGCCTACGGGATCCCCATCTGTACGCTCCTGTTCCGGACGTACTACAAGACGATGAGCGACGAGATGATCGAGTCGGCCCGCCTCGACGGGGCGACGCTCCGCCGGGTGTACCGGCGGATCGTCCTCCCGCTCTCGGGACCGATGTTCGCCGTCGTCCTCATCTATCAGTTCACCCAGATATGGAACGACCTCCTCTTCACGCTGGTGCTCGTCTCCACCGAGTCGAGCCCCGCGGCGCCCGTCGTGCTGATCCTGGCGGGCCTCGGGACCTCGATGGAGGGGCAGGACTTCGCGCTCCGGATGGCCGGAGCGTTCTTCGCGGCGCTGCCGACGCTGGCGGTGTACATCTTCTTCGGCGAGGAGTTCGCCGAGGGGGTGGCGGCGTGACCCGCACGCCCGATCCGTCCGGCGGCGGAGACCGTTCGGCGGGAGATTCGGCGCGTCGCGCACACGACCACTCATCGACCACAACTCAAAGATATGGCAACGCTTGAACTCGACTCGATAACGAAGACATTCCAGGACGGCGACGAGGAGATCGTCGCGGTCGACGATGTTTCGCTGTCGATCGACGACGGCGAGTTCCTCGTCGTCGTCGGTCCGTCCGGCTGCGGGAAGTCCACGACGCTCCGGATGATCGCCGGCTTAGAGACGATCACGTCCGGCACGCTCAGCATCGACGACCGCGTCGTCAACGACGTGAAATCCCAGGACCGGGACATCGCGATGGTGTTCCAGTCGTACGCGCTCTACCCGCATATGAGCGTCCGACAGAACATGTCGTTCGGTCTCGAAGAGTCGACGGACCTCCCGGACGACGATATCAACCGGATGGTGTCCGAGACGGGCGAGATGCTCGGTATCTCGGACCTGCTCGATCGGAAGCCGAGCGACCTCTCCGGTGGTCAACAGCAGCGCGTCGCGCTCGGTCGCGCCATCGTCCGCGACCCCGAGGTGTTCCTGATGGACGAGCCGCTCAGCAACCTCGACGCGAAGCTCCGCGCGGAGATGCGCACCGAGCTCCAGCGGCTCCAGAACGACCTCGGCGTGACGACGGTGTACGTCACCCACGACCAGACCGAGGCGATGACGATGGGCGACCGGATCGCCATCCTCGACGGCGGCGAACTCCAGCAGATCGCGACGCCGCTGGAGTGTTACCACGAGCCGGCTAACCGGTTCGTCGCGAGCTTCCTCGGCGAGCCGTCGATGAACTTCTTCGACGTGACGCTCGACGGCGACCGCCTCGTCGGCGAGGTCTTCGAGTACCCGATCGCCGAGGGGGTCCGGTCGGACCTCGGCGCCGCGACCGACCTCGTCCTCGGGATCCGTCCCGAGGCGGTGGAGCTCGTCGACGACGGCGGCGCCCACGAGTTCGAGACGACGGTCGACGTCGTCGAGCCGATGGGCGACGAGAACACGGTGTATCTTCACTTCGACCCCGACGCGGACCCCGAGACCGCGGCGACGCTCGTCGCGACGATCGACGGGTTCAACCGCGTCAGCGAGGGCGACGCGGTGACCGCGCGGATCCCGGAGGACGCGATCCACCTCTTCGACCGAGCCACGGGCGAGGCGCTCCACAACCGGTCGATGGCGGACGCGGCCGAGCAGATCGACCTCTAACTCGACGCTCGTCCCGCCGCTCCCTTTTCGAGCATCTCGATCGGCCCGCCGCTCACCAGTACCGGGTCCGATCGACGCCCTCCGCGAGCAGCGCCGCGGCGGCGACGTGGGCGTAGGCGCCCCACGCGAGCGCGAGGAGCGCCGCCGCGCTTCTCGCGGCCGTCGCCGCGAGCCCGGTCCACGCGACGACGACGAGGACGGTCCCGCCCACCCACGCGAGGAAGTACGAGCTCGAGGCCGTCCCGCGGAGGGCGTCCCGCTGGAGTCCGGCGCGGAGCCCCTCCCGCACGCTCGCGGCGGCCGCCGACGGGAAGAGGTACGCGCAGACGACCGTGACGAGCAGCGCGGCGGTCGCCAGCGTCGCGAGCGTCACGCCGCCCAGCGCGCCCGGGGCCGTCCCCCTCGCGACGACGTAGCTGACGGCGACGACGGTGACGACCGCGGGCGAGAGGTAGACGGCGCCGACGCCGAACAGGCGCCCGGCGAGCCGCGCCGTGGCGGCCGACGCGACGCGCGGGAACCCCTCGCCCGCGAGGACGCCGCCGACGAGGCCGAGAAACGCGGCGAGCGGGCCGGCGGCGAGCAGGAGGGGGGCCAGCAGCGCCCAGTCCGGCCAGAGCCCCGCCGCCGTTCGGAGCAGCGCGCCGGCGAGCAGCAGCGTCGCGAGGCACTTCGCCGTGCCGTTCCGCCGGGCCCGATCGGCGAACGGGTACCGGAGGGCTTCGAGGAACATCACTCGCCCTCCGGCCGCTCGACGGCGGCGCGTCTCCGTCGGTCGTCGCCGCCGCGTCCCGACCGCCCGGCCGTCGATATCGACGCGTCCGATCGCGTCGCCGCCGGCTCGCGATCCGATGTCGATCGCGCCCGCCGCGGGAGACGCCGGTCGGTCACTCCCGGATCCGTTCGACCTCGCGCCGGACTCCCTCGCGGACCCGGTCGGCGACGTCGTCGCCGGCCCGGTCGACGGTCTCGGCGTCCTCGGTCTCCAGCAGGCGGTCGAGCTTCCGCTCGAACTCCCGCTCGTCGATCTCGCCGCGCGCGTAGCGCTCGCGGAGGGCGTCGAGAGCGGGGTCGGCGTCCGAGCCCTCGTCGCCGCCGTCTCGGTCGGGGAGGGGCCGCGTCAGCGTGTGGAGCACGGGGAGCGCGACGAACAGCCCGAAGAACCAGACCAGCGGGAGGCTCCACCAGAGCCCGGTGACGAACGGGGCGGCGACGCCGGCGCCCACGACGAGGAGCGCGAACACCCGTCGCCAGCGGTGGCGGAGGTTCCACGCGATCCGTGCGGGGAGCCCGGTCATGATCGGGTCGACGACTGCGAGGGGGAAATCGGTTTCGTCGCGGGGCGGCGGCGCCCTCCGGGTCCGGTGCAGACGGGCCGCTCCCGCACCGGCCCTCATCCGCAGTCGAAGACGATCTGATCGCCCGGCTCGACGCCGTGGCGCTCGCTCCACCCGCGCGGCACTTCGAGGACGTACCGACCGGTGCCGCGGTACCGCGTGAGCGGCGCCGACTCCGGCTCCGCCCCGTGGATCGTCGTGACCGTCCCGTTCGGGGCGACGAAGACGATGTCGAGCCCGAACGCCATCTCCCGCATCACGTAGGCGCGCTCGGCGGCGTCGTCGTGGACGAACAGCATCCCCTCGTCCTCTGCCAGTTCCTCGGTCGCGGAGAGCCCGACGTACCGCTTCACGAACCCGTCGGCGACGCGGGCCTCCACCGTCGCGAGCGACTCGCCGGTCTCGCCGTCGACGGCCTCGACGGTCGTCGTCTCGTAGCCGGTGATCAGGAGGGCCGGGTTCGCCGCGGCGACGGCGACCGCGACGAGGACGATCAGCGCGAGGCCGGCGGCGACCCCGACGAGGCGGCGGTTCACGGTGGACCGTCGCGTCGGAGAAAGAAACCGTTTTCCGCTCCGGACGGGTTGCAACCCGTGAGGGCTCGTGGTCTAGCTGGTTATGACGCGGCCTTTACAAGGCTGAGATCGGCGGTTCGAACCCGCCCGAGCCCACTACCGGCGCCGCGAACACCACGTGAGCGGCGCCGCTATGACTGTCCGAGGGCGTGGTTCGAATCAGAGAGCGGGAGGTGAGCGAGCGTAGCGAGCGAACGGGAGCGACCGTGGTTCGAACCCGCCCGAGCCCGCTGTCGCTGTCGCGAACAGTCCGTGAGCGACAGCGTCGTGCGTGTCTGAGAGCGCGGTTCGAAGCAGGGAACGGAGCGAGCGTAGCGAGCGGAGTGAGTGAGGTTCGAACCCGCCCGAGCCCGCTGTCGCTGTCGCGAGCACCCCCGCGACCGACGGCGACACACGACTCGACCGAGCCGTCCCGACTCGCGGTCAGGACAGGTGACAGAAGTACCAGTCGCCGTCGTACCGGACCAGCGGCGCGGCCTCGTCGCCGCCGGTCGAGAGCCGGTCTCGGAGGGCGCCGAACGGCTCCGAGTACGGCTCGCACTCGGCGTACGTCCCGTCGATGGCCCGGTCCACGACGTCTCGCTGGTCGGCCGAGAGAGAGTCGAGGACGACGCCGCGCCGCTCGCCGACGTGTGCCCTGAACTCGTCCGGCGACGTCGCGACGCGTTCGGTTCGGACGGTCGCGCTCGCGATCTCGACGGGCCGCCGCTCCTCGAAGATCACCCGAATCGGGACCCCGTCCCACTCCAGATAGCGCGCGTCCGCTTCGGGGACGAACGCCGACCGGTCTCGCGCGTCGGCGTCTTCGTACGCGAACACGACCGAGAACGACGTGTAGTGCGGCGCGTGGAGGAGTCCCGGATTCCCGATCGCGCCGCGGAGCGACTCGCGGTCGTGAGCGGGCACCTCCGCGACCGAGCGGACCGGCCCGCCCCCGGGGAGCGCGGAGTCGTCGACGTCGATTTCGACCGCGTACTCGTACCCGGTCGTCTGCATCCGGTCGTGCTCCGTCACCCGAAGCCGGTAGTAGTCCGGTCCGGGACCCGCGACGACGAACTCCGTCCGCGGGTCGGGGCGGTAGTACCCGCGGGCCGTCGCTTCGCCGGTCTCGGTTTCCAGCGCGTCCGCGACGGGGACCCGCGTCGCGTGCGGCAGCATGTCGAGCGGCCTGCTGAACTCGTTCGAGACGCCGGTCGCGGTCGCGTCGTCCAGATCGAGGGTCCCCTCGTTCGAGCCCGGACAGCGGTCCGACCGCGAGATCGGCGAGAGACATCCCGAGAGGGAGGCGGCGCCGACGCCGCCGATCGCCCGCAGCGCTCGTCGCCGAGTGATATCCGTTGGAGGGCGGTTCACAGCGGGAGATCGGTCGCTCCGGTGATATATCCGCGGGTGTCGCTTCCGCCCCGTCGCACGCGACGGACGACCGATCCCCACTGCGGGGGTCTCCGCTCCGACCGCACGGGGATCGTGGCCATCTATTTGAGCCCCACGCGACCACCCTTCCGTATGAACGGCATCGAGGTCGCCGTCCGCCTGACGGCCGGGGCCCTGCTCATTCTGGCGAACGGGTTCTTCGTCGCGATCGAGTTCGCCCTGACCCGCGTCCGCCAGTTCTCGGAGTCGGAGTTCGACGCGCCCGGACTCCGGCGGGCGTGGGAGATGACGCAGGACCTGGAGATCTACCTCACGAGCTGTCAGGTGGGGATCTCGGCGACGAGCATCGCGGTCGGGATCGTCGCGGAGCCGGCGCTCCGCGAGCTCCTCGATCCGCTGTTCGAGAACACGGCGCTCGCGTCGGTCGGCGCCGGCGCGCTCGTCGCCTTCATCATCATCAACCTGCTCCACCTCACGCACGGCGAGCAGACGCCCACCTACCTCGGCGTCGAGCGCACGAAGTTCGTCGCCCGGTACGGCGCGACGCCGCTCTACTGGTTCGCGAAGCTGCTGTACCCGGTCATCGTCATCGGCGACGGGGTCGCCAAGTGGACGCTTCGCCGCTTCGGCGTCGAGATGACGGGGGCGTGGCTCGAGACGGAGACCGACCGGGTCGAGTCGCGAGCGGACCTTCGCAACCGGCTCGGCTCGCTCCTCTCCCGAAGCGACCTCACCGTCGAGCGACGCGAGGAAGTCCTCAACGCCCTCACGATCGGCGAGATAACGGTCGACAAGGTCATGACGCCCCGCGAGGAGGTCGTTTTCCTCTCGACGACGGCGAGCGCGGCGGAGAACATCGACCGGATCGGCGGCAGCCCGCACACGCGGTTCCCGCTGGTCGACGACGACATCGCCGACCCGGACGACTTCCTCGGGATCGTCTACGTCCCGTCCGTCGTCGAGCGGGTCGACGCGCTCCGCGACGGCGCGGCCGCGTTCGAAGACCTGGCCGCCCCGCCGATGACGCTCGGGCCCGAGGCGCACATCAGCGACGCCGTCGACCGGTTTCAGGACGCCAAACAGGAGCTCGCGCTCGTCGTCGACGACGGGCGCGTCCTCGGACTGGTCACGGCGACGGACGCGCTGGAGGCGGTCGTCGGCGAGATCGAAGACCCCCTCGACGTCGCGCTCGACGGCCGGCCGCAGTCGGCGTGAGACTCCGCTCGGCCGGCGACGACGCGACGCCGCGTTCGACCGACCCCCCTCACCGCGCGGTCCAGCCGCCGTCGGCGGCGAGCGTCTCGCCGGTGAGGAAGCTCGCCGCGTCGCTGGCGAGGAAGACGACGGGCCCGGCGACCTCCATCGGGTCTGCGAACCGGTCCATCGGGGTCCGGTCGAGGATCGAGTCCCGGAGCCGCTCGTTCTCCCGGAGCGGCTCGGTGAGGTCGGTCGCGACGTAGCCCGGCGCGACCGCGTTCACCCGGACGTCCGGCGCCCAGTCGATCGCCGCGCTCTTCGTGAGCCCGACGAGCCCGTGTTTGGAGGCGACGTACGGGTGTTGCCGCGGCAGGCCGACCTCGCCCGCGACGCTGGCGACGTTGACGACGCACCCCTCGGCCTCTCTCAGGTGCGGGCCGGCCGCCCGGAGCGTCCGGAACGCGCCCCGCAGGTTCACGTCGAGCACGTCGTCGACCGCGGCGGCGTCGACGTCGGCGGGATCGCCGAGCGCGCCGTCGGGGTTGAACCCCGCGTTGTTGACGAGCACGTCCAGCGAGCCGTACGCGTCGACCGTCTCCCCGACGAGCGCGTCGACGTCGGCGTCGCCCGTCACGTCCGCCGCGATCCCGCGCGCCTCGACGCCGAGATCGCGGGCCTCGTCGGCGACCGCCTCGACCTCGCGCTCGGTCCGCGCCGCGGGGACGACCGTCGCCCCCGCGGCGGCTAGCCCGAGCGCGATCGCCCGCCCGATCCCGCGGCCGCCGCCCGTGACGACGGCGACCTTCCCGGAGAGGTCCGGGAGCGCGTCGACCGGGGGACCGAACGGTTCCCCCGCCTCCGCGTGGCCGTCGGACATCGCGGCTCAGACCCCCAGCGCGTCCGCCAGTTCGTGGATCGACTCGACCGTGTCGTCGGGCTCCCCGTCGAACGGCTCCCAAGGGGTCCCCTTCCGGTCGAGGCGAACCGCCTGCATCCCCGCGTTGGCGGCGCCCATCACGTCGAACCAGCCCGCGGTGACGTGGACGATCTCGTCGATCGGCGTCCCGGTCCGGGCGGCCCCGTGGCGGTACAACTCCGCGGCCGGCTTGAACGTCTCCACCTCGTCGGCGCTTATGGCGTCCGCCACGAGGTCCTCGATCCCGGCGTGTTCGACCATCGACTCCAGCATCGCCGGGTTCCCGTTCGAGAGCACGTACGGCTCGTACCCGCCATCGCGGAGGCGCTCGATCCCCGACCGGACGTCGTCGAACACCTCCAGCTCGTGGTACACCGCGAGGATCTCGTCGCGTTCGGCGGTCGGGAGGTCGACGCCGTGCGCCTCTAGGGCGTACGTCAGCGCGTCACGGTTCATCTCGTAGAACGGCTGGTAGGCGTCGACCGCGTTCGCGACGAACGTGTACGCCAGCGAGCGCGACCGCCAGAGCCGCGACACCGGCTCGGGGTCGGCGACGCGGTCGGCCAGCGCGGCCTCGGCGGCCTCCACGTCGACGAGCGTGCTGTACGAGTCGAAGGTCACGGTCCGGACGCGGTCTGGGTCGAACGTCATTCGCGTCGGCCTACGGTCGCTCGCGTCATTACTCCCGGTGGTCGACGCGCTCGGCGTCGTCCCGTCCGTGACCTGGCTCGCGGGGCGGCGACGCGACGGGTACCGCTTCGACTATCGAACGAACCGGTCTTCCGGGACTGAAACGCACTGATTCGAGGGCCTCGATAACCGCTCGAAGACGAACCGGAGGCGGCGGTCGTCAGAGCTCGTCGGGGTTCGACTCCGTCCGCCGGTAGCGGTTCACGCGGCGGTAGCCGGCGACCGTTCCGTCGTCGGTGAACTCGATCTCGTACCGGCCGAGGATGTCTTGCGTGTCCGGAACGGACTTCCGTTCGATCGTCTCGACGACCGCGACCCATCCCTCGCCGCTGTTCGTGACCTCGATGATGCCGTCGAGGTCGCGTCCGGTGAGATCCGGGGCCACGTCGATCGCTTTGTTCCGGACCGTCATGAGCCCCGCCGTCTCCGGCGACGCCTCGTCGTCCGCGACGCCGGTCTCTCCCGGCTCGTCGTCCGATCGGTTCTCCGGCTCGTCGCCGCTCGTTTCGTCGGACACCGTCCCTTCGTCTTCAGGCGCATCGCCGACGAGCGAAACGAGTTCCGACGCGGTCGCCGCGCCGACGCCGCCGACGTCGTACAGGTCGCTCCGCTCTGCGCCGTGGAGGTCGGCGACCGTCTCGATTCCCTCGTCCCGGAGCTTCTCGGCCGTCTCCGGTCCGACCCCGTCGATCGACTCGACGTCTGCCGACCCGTCGGTGTCCGGTGTCACGAGCGGAACCCTCGGTCGAGCACGTGTTCAGCGGCCACCACTTCTAGGAGGCGTCGACGCCGGCTCGGCGCTTCTCCATCGCCTGCTCGTGTTCCCGGGCGGAGGTCGTTTCGATCTCGAGGTCGCGGATGTCGTCCAAGTCGCCCGTCTGGGTGGCCTGCTCTATCTTCGACATCTCCGAGGCGTACGTCAGGAACGTGTCGATCGACGCGGCGACGACGCGCGCTTCGATCGTCAGGATCTCGATACCGACGACCGAGATCCGCGCCCAGACGTCGATGACGATTCCCTTATCCAGGATGCGGTCGAGAACCTCCGCGAGACTCGATGAGTCGGGTGATGCTGAGGCGGGCATTGCAACTCCGGTCCCCCGCTTTGTTATTTATTATGCGGCTGCTAGCCGATCTCGGTCGAAATAAATCCCGTCTTACTCGCCGCCGTTCGTTTCAATGGAGGTAATAAATATTGATTCGGGGGAGCGAGCCTGTGTTAACATCGCGCTCTGATGAACGGAAATCACATCTACACCTACGGCGTCGTCGACGACGAGGAGTTCGAACTGGACGTCACCGGCGTCGACGGCGGGACGCCGATTCGGACGGTCCGGTACCGGACGCTCTCGGCCGTCGTCAGCGACATCGACACGCTCGACCCCGAGCGGTCGGACGAGAACGTCCGCGCGCACGACGAGGTGCTCCGGGAAGTCATGGCGTTCGGCGACGGCCGCACCGCCGTCCCGATGCGGTTCGGGATGGTCTTCAAGAGCGGACGGGCGCTCAAGAACGTCCTCCGGAGCGGCCGCCGGGCCTTCCGGAAGGCGTTGCTCGACGTCGACGGGACCGTCGAGCTCGGCGTCAAGGTCGTCGTCGACGAGGGCGAGGTCGTCGAGGAGGCGGCCCTGCAGAACATCGCCGACCGCCTCGCGGCCGCCGCCGAGCGCGACGTCGAGAACGACCTCTTCAGCGACCGCCTCGCGCTGAATCGGGCGTATCTCGTCGCCTCCGACAACCGCGAGGCGTTCTCGGAGACCGTCCAGGCCGTTCGGGACGATCACGACGGCGTGACCGTCCGGTACAGCGGTCCGTGGGCACCGTACAACTTCGTCGACATCGAGGTCGGGGCGGCGCAGTGAGATGTTTCTCGTCGACGACCTCCTCTTCAGGCCGTTCGTCTCGCTGCTTAACACCCTTCACTCGATGGCGATCGAGGAGCTACACGACGTCGATTCGATCCGCGACGAGCTCAAGGAGAACCGCCTGCTCCACGAGCTCGGCGAGCGCTCCGAGGCGGAGTACCGAGAGCGACGGGCCGAGCTGGAGGAGCGACTGGCGGTGGCCGAGGCCGCACACGAAAACCTCCAGGGGAGGGTCGAGGTGAAACGATGACGGACGGCGACCGCACGACGGACGATGGCGACGGCATCGACGATGTCGTCACCGTCGAGCACACGCCCGACGCCGTCGAGGAGGCGGGCGAACTCGTCCGGGAGGTCGAGGTCCGCCTGCGCGAACTGGCCGGTCTCGACGACGGCCCGGCGGAGCGCGAACGCGCCGCGGAGATCTTCGAGGGGTTCCGCGACGTCGCCGACGAGGCCGAGGACGTGCTGGAGACGATCAACTTCGGAGATCTCCCCGACGCGGTCGACGTGAGTGAACTCCCCGACGCCGTCGATGCGGGGGACGTCCCCGAGGCGGTCGCCGGCGGCGACCCGGAGGACGCCGTGGAACTCCGGAACCTCGGCGAACTCGTCGAACTCACGGACCTCTGGAGCGCGGTCGACGTCCGGGAGTTCTGGCGGAACAAACGCGAGTTCGACGCGGCCGTCGCCGACCTGTTCGCCGACGACGCCGAGGGCGCAAACGCCGAGACGGACGACGGGCACCTCGACGGCGCCTCGGGCTTCGACGGCGCCGACGAGAGCGATGACGCCGACGCGGCCGACGCCTCGGACGACGGGACGGCGCCGTCGAAGCCCGAACTCGGACTGCTGGAGACCGACGAGTCGAAGCAGGCCGCCATCCAGAAGGCGATCAGCGACTCGGTCGCCGAGTTCCGCGAGAGCATCCTCGACGCCCGCGAGCGGCTCAGCGATGTCGTCGAAACGAACCGAGACCGAACCGAGTCCGTCGGTCGGCCGAACTCGCGGAACCCGACCGCCGTCTCGACGATGGCGACGTCGCGGCCGGATCTCGGGGGCGCGACCCGCTTCTCGACGGTGCCCGAGGAGACGCGCTACTCGACCGCGCCGAATCGCCCCCGCGTCTACGGGCAGCGGTTCGAAGGCGCGAGCGAGCGAACGGGGACCGAGGATGACTGACGGAACGGCCCCGACCCGGCAGACGGATAACCTCGCCGACGTCGTGGAGATGCTCCTCGATAAGGGCGTCGTCATCAACGCCGATATCGCCGTCTCCGTCGGGGAGACGGAACTGCTCGGCATCGAGCTCCGAGCGGCGATCGCCTCGTTCGAGACGGCCTCCCAGTACGGACTGGAGTTCCCCGAGGGAACGGACACGGAGCGCGTCGAGGCGGCGTCTCAGCGGCGTGGACTCGGGGCGTCACCCGAACGAGGGGCGTCGACGGATGTCGAGACGGTCGACCTCGAGGACGGAACGACCGGCGACGGCGATGACCCCGACGGAACGACCGGCGACGGCGATGACCCCGACGGAACGACCGACGACGGCGATGACCCCGACGGGACGACCGGCGACGGACGGCCCGCCGAGCGAACGACCGAGGCCGACGGTACCGACGACCGATGACGACGATAGATATCGACGGCGACGAGGCGACGAACGGGCTGACGGCGCTCGTCGTCACCGTCGTCGAGCTGCTGGTCGAGGCGCTCGAGCGGGAGGCCGTCCGCCGGATGGAGTCGGAGTCGCTCACGGACGAGGAGATCGAGCGGCTCGGCCGTCAGCTCGCGGCGATGGAGGACGAACTGGAGCGACTGAAAGCGGAGGCGGAGATCGGCGACGACGTCGATCGGCTGCGCGGCGACCTCGACTCGCTGGTCTCGGACGCCGTTCGCCGACTGGACCGCGACCGACGCGGCGCGGTGCCGGGGGAGACGAGCCGTGACTGAGACCGCGTTCGACGAGGGGAGATATCTCTACTGCGTCGCTCCCGACGGCGACGAGTCGCTGTCGACGACCGGACTGGACGACGAACCGGTTCGGCTCGTCCGCGAGGCGGGACTGACCGCCGTCGTCCAC
This sequence comes from Halorubrum sp. Eb13, assembly GCF_002252895.1. NCBI lineage: Archaea > Methanobacteriati > Methanobacteriota > Halobacteria > Halobacteriales > Haloferacaceae > Halorubrum > Halorubrum sp. Eb13. Next base: position 29,415 of record NZ_NHPE01000131.1, read on the forward strand.
GACTGCGGTTCGCTCTACGACTCGGACTCCGCGACGCGGATTCGACGCTGGATACTTGCCCACCAGTCCGTCGTCGACGACGCGGGCGAGGCGTTCGGGACGCCGCTGCCGTTCCAGTTCGACACCGTCATCCGCGGCGATGACGACGCAGTCCGCTCGTGGCTCGACGCGGAGTCCGAACGGTTGACCGATCACCTCGACGCGCTCGCCGAGCGGTGGGAGTACCGCGTCGAGGTCGTCTGGGACGAGGACGCCGCCCGCGACGAGCTCGAGGCGACCGACGCGGACCTCCGCGCCCTCGCCGAGCGCCGAAACGAGGCCGACGAGGGCACGCGGTTTCTGCTCACTAAGCGGTACGAGACCCGCCTCGACCGACTGCTCGACGAACAGCGTCGCGCGGAGGCGGCCGATCTCGCCGATCGTCTCGGGGGCGAGGCGACGGAGCTCGTCGACCTCGGCGACCGTTCGAGAGCGGGGTTGGACATCGGCGATGCCGACGAGAACGTCGACGTCCTCGCTCGCTTCGCCGTCCTCGCGACCGACGACGAACGGGAGGCCGTCGGACTACTGCTCGATGACGTCGCGGTCGACCCCGGTATCGAGGTGCGGTTCACCGGTCCGTGGCCGCCGTACACGTTCACGCCCGAACTCGACGGAGGGACGGATGCGTCCGACGAAGTCTGACGACGACGCCCTCGTCGACCTCGTCGACGCCGTTCTCCGGACTGGAGCGGTCGTCGAGGCGGACGTCGTCATCACCGTCGCCGACGTCCCGCTCGTCGGACTCAAACTCCGAGCGGCGCTCGCCGGAATGAAGACGATGACCGAGCACGGCGTCTTCGAGGAGTGGGACGAGGCGCACCGACTCGGGAATCGCGGGGCGGCCGGCGAGCGGATCGAGTAGCGCGCCGCGTCCCCGGGCCTCCCCCGGACCGCCTCGACGACGCCTCTGTCGATCCGGTGCCTGAGACGCCGTCGCGACGGTCCGGAACGTGACGACCCTGAAGCAGGGTTCCGACGCTCACGGATCGCTATATCGCTCTATAGCCCTCCGTATCGGTCCCGAGTAACGATTTTACTGATGCCGCGCGCATACCGTGTCGTGAGCCATCACAGCGATCGACCGGACCACCGGATCGCGTTCGTCTGCGTCCAGAACGCGGGACGGAGCCAGATGGCGGCCGCGTTCGCCCGTCGCGAGCGCGACCGCCGCGAGGCGACCGATCGGATCGAGATAGTCACCGGCGGGACGCGCCCCGCCGATCGCGTCCACGACGTCGTCGTCGAGGCGATGCGCGAACTGGACGTCGAGCTCGGCGACCGGACGCCGCGGGAGGTAACGCCGGACGAGCTGCGGGCGGTTGACCTGGTCGTCACGATGGGCTGTTCGGCGTCGAACGTCTGCCCGGCGGCGTGGAACGGCGAGAACCGCGATTGGGGGCTCGACGACCCGCACGGTCGCCCGCTCGCGGAGGTGCGCGAGATCCGCGACGAGATCGCCGAGCGGGTCGACGCGCTGTTCGACGAACTGCTGTCGGAGACGCCGTCCGCGGGGTGACGCGGATGACTGAGACGCCCGACGGCGAGCCGGCGGATCTCGACGGCGCGTCCGTCGAACGAGCGGCGGCCGTCGTCGACGACGGGGGAGGCGCCGGCGAGACGCGAGAGACGCTCGCGATCGTCGCCCGGGACGGGGTCGTCCGCCGGGCGGCCGTCGACGACGCGGTCGCGAACGCGTCGCTCGTGGTGACGACCGCCGAGACGCGGACGGAGCTCGCGGCCGGGAAGCTGGACGGCGCGCGGGAGGCGGCCGCTCCGGTCGCGGACCTGGCTCCCGTGTCCGGGCGCCTCGACGACTTCGACGCGCGTCTCGCCGACGTCGAGAGCCGCGCGGACGACCTCGGTGACGCCGTTCAGGAGGTGCTCGACATGAAGGGAGACGGCGATCTCTACGAGATCGCGCGACGGGTCAAGCGGGTGACGACCGCCGCGACCGAGGTCCAGCGCGCCGCCGACGACCTCCAGTTCGAGATCGATTCCTTCGAGGGATGGCTCGCCGACTCCGACCGGCGCGTCGAGGAACTCGACGCCGACGTCGACGCGCTCGCGGCGTCGGTGGACGAGCTCGACGCCGCCGTCGAATCGCTCGCCGCCGACGGGGAGGCCGCCGGGAGCGAGCGCGGCGCGGCGGCCAGATGGGCCGCGGCGACGGTTCGACACCGCGTCGCGTCGCTGCTGATCGCGGACGTCCGGGCCGAACTGGCGGCGCTCCGAACGTGGGCCGAGCGCGAGGGCGACGCCCCGCCGTCGGGGATCGGGCCGCGACTCGACGAGGTCCGCGCCCGTCACGAGACCGCCGGCGAGCGGCTCGCCGCGCGCGCCGAGCCCGAGTGGACCGCGCGGTTCGGCGACCGACTGGCCGCGCTCGACGAGGCGCTCGACTCGATGGAGCCGCCGGTCCCGTGGGCCGAGGTCGAGGCCCTCGTCGAGGAGTATCGCCCCGCGATCGACGGATAAGCGCGTCTCCCGGCAGTCGCGTGGATGCCGGAGAAGCGTCGAGCGTCGACGCCGCGCCCGCCGCCCGCGTCGGGCCGGCCGCTCTGTCCTACGCCGGACGACCGCGCCGTCCGAGCGGTCAGTTCCGCGTGTTCTCGTCGCGGATCGCGGCGGCGGCGGCGGTCTCCGTCACCGACCGACCGCAGTCGGCCGCCCGTTCTAGACGCGCGAGCGCGTCCGACAGCGCGACCGCCGCGGAGACCGGCCCCGGGACCGCGCCGCCGTACAGCCGCCCGTCGATCGACTCGATGCCCGCCGCGGCGTCGTCGCACCGCTCCCTCGCCCGCCGGGCCGCCGCTCCGTCGCCGTCGAGGACGGCCGTCACCGCGTCGTCGACGGCGAGGGCGACGTCGTCGGCCACGGGGCGCACGTCCGCGGCCGCCTCGTCGGCGAGCGGCTCAGACAGCTTCTCGCCGATCCCCGCTATCCGGACGGCCTGGTCGGCGACTGCCTCGAGACGGTGAGCGGCCGCGTAGTAGGCGAACAGGTCGGGCCGGGAGACACCGAGCGCGTCGAGCTCGGCGTGTGACACCAGTGACCGAGAGAAGTGCCGCGTGACCATCTCCGCGGAGCGGCGCGCCTCGTCGGCGCGGTCGCGGATCCTCGACCGCGCGTCCGCGGCGTCAACGAAGGCCTCGGTCGCGTCGCGGAGGAGCGAGACGACCGCGTATCGGAGCTGTACGACGGACTGACGGACCGAGACGGAGGCGGTGTCCAAGAGGTGTCTGATCGTGATCTCCGAGTCCGACTCGCTGAGCACGTTCGTCCCGACCAACCCGCGAACCGCGGACCGCGCGGCGCTGCGCTCCGCGTCGGAGAACGCCTCCGCCCGACGCAGCGTTATCGTCTCGAAGCCGACCGCGTGAGCCGTCCGAACCGCGCGTCGAACGGCCTCGGGACCGCCGCCGGCGTCGGTGTCGGCGTCGTCGCCGATGTCGATCGTCGCCTCGCCGAGGCGGTCGACGTTGGCGGCCGAGGACCGGACGAGGATCGAGCCGTCACGGTGGGTGTACAGCCGCAGTTCCATCCCCACCTCGAAGCCGTGGCTCTTCGCCCACCCCTTCGGAATCGAGACGGTGAACGTGCCGCCGCCGACCTCCTGCAGCTTTCTGGTCTCCATGGTCAGTAGACTAGTTCGAGGTCACCGTCGTTCATGTACAGCGTGCGCGCGGCGACGTTGACGGCGTGATCGCCGATTCGTTCCAGGTCGCGTATCGTGAGCAGCACCCGCGACACGTCGTCGAGCAGCCGCTCGATCTCCCAGCGATCGGGATCACTGGCGATCAGCTCGCGAACGACCGCGTCGCTGGCGTTCTGACACGCCGCGTCGAGCGCGTCGTCGCGGTCGGCGATCGCTCGACACGCCTCGGAATCGGCGTCGACGTACGCGTCGACGGCCGCCCGGAGCTGACCGGTGACGGTCTCGCCGATCCCCCCGACCCGGACGTCGGAGACGACGTCCGCGCTCCCGGCGAGGGCGTACCGGGCGAGGTTCGTCGCGAGGTCACCGACCCGTTCCAGATCCGTGAGTATCTTGAACGACGCGACCACGAAGCGGAGGTCCGCGGCGACGGGCTGCTGGAGCGCGATCAGCTCGACGCAGTCGCCCTCGAGGTCGAGGTACTGCCGGTTGACGCGTTCGTCGCCCTCGATCACCTCGCGGGCCAGCCCGCGGTCGCCGCCTTCGAGCGCGTCGAGTGCTCGCCGGAGCTGCCACAGCACGCCGTCCGCCATCGACTCTACGTCGGCCCGCAACTCGTCCAGCGACTCGCGGTACGCTTCGCGGGACACGGCGATCACCCGAACTTCCCGCTAACGTAATCCTCGACGCGCTGGCTCTCGGGATTCTCGAAGATCTTCTCCGTGTCGTCGTACTCGACGAGTTCGCCGCCGGTCAGGAAGACCGCGGTCTGGTCGGAGACGCGGGCCGCCTGCTGCATGCTGTGGGTGACGACGACGACCGTGTAGTCCTGCGCGAGGTCCTCGATGAGGTCCTCGATCTTCGCTGTGGCGATCGGGTCGAGCGCCGACGCCGGCTCGTCCATGAGGATGACTTCCGGGTCCACGGCGAGACACCGGGCGATACAGAGCCGCTGTTGCTGGCCGCCGGACAGTCCGAGCGCGTTGTCGTCCAACCGGTCGTTCACCTCCTCCCACAGCGCGGCCCGCTCGAGCGATCGCTCGACGAGCCGCGCCTCGCGTTCGGGCTCCGCGCGGCCGGTCAACCGCGCGAGGAGGCCCGTCTCGATGTCGCCGTGTTTCCGCGGTCCGTAGGAGACGTTCTCGCGGATCGATTTGGGGAAGGGGTTGGGGCTCTGGAACACCATCCCGACCCGCTTTCGAAGCTCGACGAGGTCGACGCCGTCCTGGTAGACGTCCTCGCCGTCGAGCTCGACCGTCCCGTCGACGCTGGCGGCGCGGATGCGGTCGTTCATCCGGTTGAGACACCGGAGGTACGTCGACTTCCCGCAGCCGGACGGACCGATGAGCGCCGTCACGCTCTCTTCGGGAATGTCCATCGAGACGCCCTTCAGCGCGTGGTCGTCGCCGTAGTGGACGTCGAGGTCCTCGACGGCGACCTTCGTCTCGCCGCTCGCCTCGTAGCTCGTCCACTCCGGCCGCGTCTCCTCGGCGGTCTCGCCGGCGGTCGTGGAGGCCCGCCGGCCGTCGGTGCGATTCGCCGTGACCGCTGTGGCGTCCGTGGCGTCTTCGGCGTCTGCGTTCTCTGTCTGACTCATTGGTGGAGTTTCCGTCTGAAGTAGTAGCGCGTCGCGATACCGACCGCGTAGAAGGCCAACACGACGAGCAGCAGCGTCAGCGCCAGTCCCCACGCGTACTCCTGCGGGTTCCGGATGTTCCCGCTCAGTCCCGCGGTGATGAGCGCGTACAGCTGGTACGGCAGCGCGCTCGTCGCCTCCAACAGCGCGGGGTTGCTGACGAACGGCGGGGACGCGCTCAGTCGGAAGCCGCTCAACACGTTCGGAGCGGCCGACTTCGCCGGGAGGACGCCGCCGCCCATGGTCAGCAGGATCGGGGCGGTCTCGCCGGCGATCCGTCCGACACCGAGGATGACGCCGGTCGTGACGCCCGGGATCGCCGCGGGGAGGACGACGCTGCGGATCGTCTGCCACTTGGAGACGCCGAGCGCCGCGCTGGCGTCGCGGTACTCGTCGGGCACCGCGAGTATCGCCTCCCGGCTCGTGATCAGCACCAGCGGCAACAGCATGAACCCGAGCGTCAGCATGCCGGCGATCAGCGACTTCTGGTTGCCGAATCTGGGGATCAGGAACGCGGCGCCGAACAGCCCGAACACGATGCTCGGCGTGCTCCAGAGGCCGTTGGTCGCCACCTCGACGGCGCCGGTGAACCGGCCCTGTTCGGCGTACTCGCTGAGGAACACGGCGGCGCCGACGCCGGTCGGCACGGCGAAGAGGACGGCGCCGATGACCAGCCACACCGTCCCCACGAGGGCGGGGAACACCCCCGCGACGTCGGCCAACAGCCCGGCGCCGTTGGTCAGGAACGGCCACCGGACGAGGGTCTCCCCGCCGACGCCGACCCCGTTCAACAGCCCGGGGAGTCCCTTCGCCGTGACGAAGGCGACGAGCCCGACGAGCACCGCCAGTATCGAGCCGACGACGAGGTAGATGAGCACGTACGCGCCGACGTTCCGCCCGCGAGCGCCGAACCCCCCGTACGCCTTCGCGGCGCTCCAGCCGGTCGCCAGCGAGGCGAACAGCACGACGGCGGGAACGACGGTGTCGCCGAACAGCGTCGCGTTGTATCCGGCGAGCGCCCGCTCCCAGCCGGGACCGACGACGCCGGTGAGGAGCGCCAGCTCGCAGAGAACGGCGACCGCCCCCGCCGGCACCGTCGATCCGACGTCTTCGCGCGGGAGCGCGGTCACCGCGAACGCGGCCCCGCCGAGGACCGTCCCGACGCCGAGCCGGCCGACCGTCCCGATCCCGGCCGCTCCGGCCGCCGTCACCCCCGCCGCGAACCAGATCGCGGTGAACGCGACCGCGGCGACGACCCCCGCGCTGGGCTGGGGGGCCGCGTCGACGAACCCCAGCCGCGAGGCGACGCCGAAGCCGACGACCGCCAGTCCCAACGCGAGCAGCACCGCACCCAACGCCACCGACAGCTCGACGCCGGCGACGGGGTCGCCGATCTCGACGGCGCCTACCAGCGCCGCCAGGCCGACGACGAAGGCGACGCCGGAGAGCCCGACCGCGGCCCCGGCGGCCGCCTCGTACGTCGTGCGGTCGTCCCGGACGAGCGCGGTCTGCGTGGCGCGGCTCATTCGGCGCCCCCCAGGCGGCGACGCATCCGCGCCTCGATGTACTGCGAGCCGAGGCTCAGACACAACACGGTGACGAAGAGGACGACGCCGGCGGCGAACAGCGCGCTCTCGTGAACCCCGTTCGCGCTGCCGTACCCCCGCGCGATGAGAGACGTGAGCGTCTCGTAGCCGTAGAAGACGTTCACGAGCGGGTCGCTGATCCGCGGAATTCCGGCCAGCATCACCGTCGCGGCCATCGTCTCGCCGATCGCCCGCCCGACCCCGAGGAGCACGGCCGCCGAGACGCCGGAGAAGGCCGCGGGCAGCGTGATCGAGGTCATCGACTGCCAGTCGGTCGCCCCGAGCGCGAGCGACCCGTTCTTCATCACGTCCGGCACGCTCGTCAGCGCGTCCTCGGCCACGGAGACGACCGTCGGCAGCGCCATCAGCCCGACGACCATCCCGACGAACAGGTACGTCGAGCCGCCGTTGAGGGCGAACGCGTCGCTCGCCCACGGGTTGATGACGGTGAACCCGATGAAGCCGTACACGATCGAGGGGATCCCCGCCAGTATCTCGATCCCCGGCTTCACGAGCTCGCGGACCCGCGGCGGCGCGATCTCGGCGATGAACAGCGCCGCGGCGACGCCGAGCGGCCCCGCCACCAGCGTCGCGATGGCGGTCACCATCACCGTTCCGTGGATCATCGGCAGCAGCGAGTACCGGACGGGATCCGAGACGGCGTCCCAGCGGGTCTGCGCGAACATCCCGAGTCCCGGAACGGCGACGCCGAAGACGCTCGCCGCCTCGTACCGGAACGCCGGGATCGATTCGACGAAGATGAACACGACGATGAGCCCGAGCGTGACGAGCGTCACCGTCGTCATCGCGAAGGTGACCGCGCGGGCGACGAGCGCCTGATGGCGTACCCAGCCGTAGCCGGTGGCGATCAGGAACGCTCCGAGCGGGACGGCCGTCCACGGCGACGCCAACAGGAACCCGACGAAGGCGGTCAAGAGCGACCCCATCGAGGCGATGACCACCGCCAGCGCCTCCGGGTCCGCGTCGTCGACGAACTCCCGCGTTCTGGTCAGCCGTCGCTCGATGCCAGCGCGCCAATCGGTTCGGGAGGTAGTGAGTGACATATAATGAGGTCGGACCGCGAGACGGGTGTCCGCGGGACCGAGGAGCCGGACTCAGGCCTGCTCGGGGAGCTTCTCGCGCTCGGCCTCGATGTCGGACGTGGGCAGCGTGATGTAGTTGACGTCCTCGACGAACGTCTTCTGGCCGAACTCGGTCAGGAACATGTTGAGGAACGCGGCCTCGCGCATGTCCGTGCCCTCGGGCGTCTCCTCCGTGATCCGCGTGTACATGTGCAGGTCCCGGTTCAGCGGGTACTCCGAGTCGAAGATGGTGTTCTCGGCGTCGGGGTCCGGGCGGTAGACCGTGCCCTCGAAGTCGATCGCGATCGCCTGGATCCCCGATCCGGAGAACGCCAGCGCCATGTAGCCGATGGCGTTGTCGTTGTCTTGGAGGACCTGTTGGACCTGCTGGTTCTGCCCGAGACGGGTGTCGACGTCCATCGGTGCGTCGGCGTCACCGAGCATGTTCAGGCGGAACGACGTGTCGGTTCCGGAGCCCTCGGCGCGGCCGACCACGTAGATCTCTTTGTCGGGGCCGCCGACCTCGCTCCAGTTGGTGACGTCGCCCTGGTAGATGCCGCGGATCTGCTCGCCGGTGAGCTGTTCGACGCCGGCGTCGTAGATCGCCTGACTGACGAACACCGGCTGGCCGTCCCGGCCGACGACGTGGTCGACGTAGTTCTCGTCGCGCTGCTCCTCGCTGATGTCGAGCTCGGCCGTGATCGGCCCGGAGGAGTTCCCGATGTCGACGAGGCCGTCTCGAACCGCCTCGCAGCCGGTCCCCGAGTGACTCAGCGCGACGCGGGTCGCGAACGGCGGGTTCGACCGCTCGCCGGTCGGCTCGAAGCCGTAGAGACTGGCGAAGTAGTCGGCGATGTTCTGGTCGGTCTCGATCTGGCCCCACCCGGCGACCGACGACTCGTCGTTGGACCCCCAGTACTCGCCGTCGCTCGCCGGCGAGTTCGAGTTCCAGTAGGAGCTCCCCTTGTTCGAGATGGGGTAGACCGTCGACGACCCCTCGGCCGTCACCGTCGCCGGCCCCGACGACCCGGACTCCATCGTGTTGCCGCTGTCATCGCTCTCGCTCTCGCTCCCCCCGTCGCCCCCGTCGCCGCCGTCGCTGCCGTCGTCGCTGTTGCCGCTGCACCCCGCGAGGCCGGCCGCCCCGATAGCGGCCGACGTGAGCAGGTATTTTCGGCGTGATACCGCGTCCGCCTGTCGTCCCGAATCGCGTGACGTCGACTGAATGCAGGCACAAATCCCTTAAACTGGTTTATAATAGGTTAATACAATGGTATTTTCTGATCCCGTGCGACCGGTATCGTATTATATCGATTATTACTGATACTGATCGATATATAGCAAGAACGAGGGGGCCGCGGCGAGCGGGGGACGAACCGACGCCTCCGGCCGTCCGTACCGTCGCGAGGCCGTCCGGATACCACCGGAGCTCCGGACCGAATCCTCGACTCCCGAGCGGGTCCGCGGAGGCAAGTCTATTTACTCAGCTACCGACACGGTACGAGTATGACTGACACTCGGTCGGCGCGCGGTCGGACCCGCTCAGAGGTGCGGGACAGATGAGCCTCGACGCCCGGGACGTTCGCATCCTGCGCTCGATCGCCGAGAACGACTCCACCAGCCCCGAACGCATCCAAGAGGAGACGGGTATCCCGAAGTCGACCGTTCATTATCGGATCAAGAACATGAAGGAACGAGGGGTGATCAAAAACGATCTGTTCGAGATCGACTTCGAGAAGGCCGGACTGGGTCTCACGGTCATCACCGAGGTTCTCGCCGAGTTCGGAGAGGGGTACCAGGAGAAGGTCGGGCGGGAGTTGGCCGATATCGAAGGCGTGAACGAGGTCTACTTCATGATGGGCGACACCGACTTCATCGTCGTCTCGCGGCTCCCGTCCCGCGACATGGTCGAAACCCTCGTCGAGGAGTTCGAGGCCGTAGACGGTATCCAACGGACGAGCTCGAAGTTCGTGATCACTTCGATCAAAGCCGACGAGAGCGTCGGGATGTTACGCGACTACGGCGAGGAGACCCTCCTCCGCTCGCACGGGCTCGAGGAGGCGGACGGCGACGTCGAGTGATCGGCCCCGCCGCGCCCGCAGCGGGCGACGAGTGAGGGTCTCTCTTCGAACGGGCGCCCGCATAGGGGTCCTAACGCCGTCGTCGGCCTCGACGACCCACGGGTACCGGACAGCCCCGTCGCTCGGCGTCTTCGAAGGCGCCTTGGATCGGACGGTCGACCTCGACGGGTACGGAACCGGCGACCCCTTCGAGTTCCTCGACGAGCCGAGCGAACCGGTCGACGAGTGGATCGACCGGGCCGTCGACCACCACCGCGACTCGCCCGTTTTCGACTAGCGGGGCGCCGCGATATCCCGGTCCGCCGTTTTTGTCCCCCCGATACGCCGTCTCTGACGCCCCGATACCCCCTCCCGGGGCCGCGTGTGTATCGCCGCCGCACTGCCCGACTATGTTTATCTGTTAATAAATTGTATGGTTGCGTATGTCTGACACACTTGAATGTCCGGAGTGCGAAGCGAGCATCGATTCGACCGACGACCTCGAAACGGAGGGCGAGGTGACGGAACTCGAACCGGCGGACGACGGGTCGTTCCAACTCTACGAGAACCACGACCTGTTCCTCTGTAAGAACTGCCGGAAGCCGCTCGGCGTCTCTCGGCCGTCGGAGTAGCGGTATCGCGCGACGGCGTGGGGGAAGAGCGGGGCGCGTCGCCGCCGGCGCTCACAGGTACGACTTCCCGTCCGGCAGGTCGCACTCGTCGCCGTGACACCGCGCGGCGTGTTCGACGGCCGTAAGGTCCGGCTCGTCGGCCGGCTCCTCGCTCCGCCACGCGTACCGGACGGTGCGGTCGGGGTCGACCACGAAGAGGGCCGACCGCGCGACCCCGCGGTGGTCGTCCATCTCGTCGGCGCGCACGCCGTACGCCTCGGCGACGCGACCGTCGCTGTCCGAGAGCAGCGGGAAGTCGATCCGGTGTTCCTCCGCGAACGCGCGGTGGCTGTAGACGCCGTCGGTGGAGATCCCGAGCACCACGGTGTTCTCCAGGAGGGACAGCGCCTCGCTGTCCCGCAGCGTACACATCTGGCTGGTACACACCGGGTGGAAGTCGAACGGGTAGAACACCACCACGACCGCCCACCCGCTGTCGACGTACTCGGCCAGCCCGTGCGTGTCGATCCGCCCGCCCCCCGCCCCGGGGAGCTCGAACGTCGGCGCCGTCTGTCCGGTCTGAAGCATGCGTGAAACACGACGGCCGAGCGGTATGAGCCTCGGCCGATCGTGCGGTGTGATCGCACACACCGTTACGCGGCCGAGCCCAAGGCGGATGCTCCGGAAACTCGGTTTCGCGCGCCCGTGCCCCGCCGCCGCACAGGCAACGGTCGTTTATAAATAGGGATCACGTCTCGAACGTATGACCCTCGCGCTCTCCGTCGAACTGGCGGCGGCGATAGCCCTCGTCGTCGCGGTCGCGGGCGCCGTCAACGGGGTCGCGGGGTTCGGCTTCGCCGTCGTCGGGACGATGGTACTGGCCACGACGCTCGACCCCGCGACCGCCGTCGCGTTCATGATCCTCCCGATGTTCGCCGTGAACGTCGCGCTGGTCGGCGACCTCACCCGCGAGGAGCTCCGCACGTGCGGAACTCGGTTCGCACCGCTGCTCGTCGCCGCGCTGGTCGGCACGATCCTCGGGATGGCCCTGCTCGATCGGCTCCCCGAGGCGCCGGTGCGCGCGCTGCTCGGACTCGTCTCGCTCGCGTTCGTGGCGAGCGCCCAGCGCGCCGTCCCGTTGCCTCCCCCGCCCGTCGTCAGCGACCGGGCGGTCGCCGACACGCCGCTCGTCATGGGCGCCGTCGGCGCCGTCTCCGGCGTCCTGTTCGGCGCGACGAACGTGGGGGTGCAGCTCGTCGCGTTCGTGCGGAGCTTCGACCTCTCGCACGGGCTGTTCGTCGGCGTCGTCGCGCTCGTGTTCGTCGGGATCAACGGCCTGCGCGTCGTCGCGGCGGGCGCGCTCGGACTCTACCCGGACCTCGGGCTCGCCCTCGCGTCGGTCGCCGCCGCGGTCCCCGCCGTCGCCGGCGTCGCGGTCGGAAAGCGCCTCCGCGAGCGCGTGAGCGAGCGGCTCCGACGCGGGACCGTCCTCGGGCTGTTGACGGTCATCGGCGTCCGGCTGATCCTCGGCGGCGCCGGAATCGCTTGAGCGGCGGTCCCGATCTCCGCCCCACGCCGCACTCTCCGTGCGCCGCAATCGACTGACTCGGACGGAGATCGTCTGACAAGCGGGGTCTCAACCGGACCGCGACCTCAGTATCCCGCTAGCGTCTCGTCCCTCGTTCCGGCGAGGTACCGCCTGATCGCTCCGTCGCGCCACCCTACCGGAGCGAGCACGCTCTCCACGGCGCGCACGGCGGCGTCCTCGTACCACTCGGTATCGTATCGGTCGACCTCCTCGAACTCCAGGCGGACGCGCGCAGCGCCGCGCGCGTTCGCGTCGACGACGACGTATCGCACGGGCTGTCCCGCTGCCACCCCGGCCCCCTCGATCCGTGCCCGTTTCAGGGCGGCCACGGTGAGCGTCTCCGCCGAGTAGTCGTCGACGTCCCTCGACACGCGGTTGTCGACGACGAGCCCGGTGGGATCGACCGCGCCGTCACGGAGCTCACGAAGCCGGCGCCGAAGCACGTCACACACCGCCTCCGGCGACCGCGTCTCGTCGAACGCGCGGAGCGCCTCGGCTTGCACGCCCTCGACCCACTCCGGCGTCGAGCGCTGTCGCCCCTCGATGCCGCGGGTCTTGACCGCGTCACCCAGCCCCGTCTCGGGATACTCCTCGCCCCGTCGCTTCCCGAAGTACCGGGTCAGCGCTCCCGACTCCGAGCTTCGCATCGGGCAGAACGCCACCCAGTCGAACGCGCACTCGTACTCCAGTTCGATGCCGGCGTCCCGGCTTATCTCGTCGGCGACCGCCGTCAGCGGACGCTGTTCGCGGCCCTCGGCGGGCGTCACCCAGACGGAGTCGACGATCCCGTGGACGACGCGCCATCCGGCATCCTCCAGGGCGGCCTTCGCGTCGAGGAGGAGCTCGCGAGCGTACGCGTTGATCGCTTCGTGACACTCGATGCGCCCGAACTTGGCGTTGCTGAATCCCTGATACCCGAAGCAAGACACGAGGATCCACTTGATTGCCGACGAGGCGGCTTCCAGCCGCTCGCGCTCGTCGTCGTCGGCGTCGGGAATCTGCGCCTTGATCGCGCGCCGAGCGTCGATCAGCGGCCCGAGCACGTCGGGGAGGTAACCGTCGCGCTCGCAGATTGAGTACCCCAGTCCCGGCACATCGTCGGTGTCACAGCACCCGCACCGAACGGTCTCGGGCGAGATGTTGCGCGTCCGGATGATGTTGGGATACAGCGACGCGAAGTCGAGTTCGTGAACGTTCTCGTGGACGCCCGCGTCGGGGGCGAACGTCGTTCCACCGCGGTCGGCGTCATCGAGCGTCGACGCCGGTTTGAACAGTTCCGGCCGCCACGCCCGCCACGGAACGAGCACGTCACGGTTCCGGGCCTCCCGGATCTGCATCGCCGTCAACACGCGTCCGATGGAGGCCCACCCGAGCTCTTGTAAGGGCAACCCGGAGCGCTTGACGAGGTCGAGACACCCCTCGAGCCCCGACTCGTGATAGAAGAACGAGTTGGACTTGTCGACGATGACGCGTCCGGGGACCGCGTACCGCGCCGGCGAGTGCCCCACGTTCCCGTAGGACGTGTACGTCGACTCGCCGGCGAGTTTCGTGTACCCCGGTCTCCGTCCGAGTTCGAGGTCGACGTCGTACGCGTCGGCCGCCTCGAACAGCAACGGAACGAGGTCGGCCGTCGACACGACTAGCACATCGGGGTCGCGCTCATCCAGCGCCGCCCGAACGCCTTCCACGACCCCTCGCGGTGACGAATCGATTCGGTCACCGCCGACGGAGAGCCGCGGCAGCGACTCGACGCCCGATTCGTGGCCGGGGAAATCCAGGCGTACCGTCCGGAGGTCGCGAACCGATCGGTCGGGGCCAGCCGGCGTGTCCGTTTCGAGGCAGTATCGCAGCTGTCGCGTGAGGTCGACGTTGTAGCAGGTGTACGCGTCCGGACGGTCGAACCGGCGGACCCGTTTCGCGACCGTTCGGACCGCCTCGATCGAGGTCGCGTCGATGCGGAGGAGCGGGCGGGCTGTCGTCCGAAACGTCTGGCAGTGTTCCTCGACGCCGAGCCCGGCGACCGCCTCCTGTCCGGCGAGAAACGACCGGAGTTCGCTCAGCGCGTGCGAGAGCCCGTCGCGAGCGGGCGGCGTCGGATCGGAGCCGCCCCGTCGCCCGTAGAGGTCGTCCGCCGAGTCGCCGACGAAGAGCGTCGGCCGGTAGCTCTCGCGGACGCGGCGAGCGACACCGTCCGACGCGAGCGTCCACTCGGCGACGCGACCGTCACCGAGGAAATCTACCGTGAGGGTCACGCTTCCCCGTCGGTGAGCGCTTCGACCCGCGTCTCGAGCTCGTCGATCCGCCGTTCCTGTTCAAGTAGGATCGCCATCCAGACGGGTGCCAGCGGATCCGGGTGGTTGAGAGTCCCCGCGGCGTCGGCGTGATCGCGGGCGTACACGAACAGGTCGTCGAATCGGCGCTGATCCGCTCGCCGGAGCGCGCGACGGAACGCCCCCCACTCGTCTTCGATCGCGCCTAACCGGTCTCGGTACGTCGGATTCGTCCGACCCATTACCGGAGTCCGGATGTGACCGGCGTGCGTTCGAGCGCCGACGCCTCGTGCATCCGGGCGCGGTGTTCGAGGACCTCCCGCCAGTAGGTGAGCGTCGTCTGGAGCCACCCGTCGTCCGTGTGGTACACGAGCGTCTCAGCGTCGCCCTCCGCGTCCTCGAAGCGGGGCCCGAACGGCGTCGCTCGGCACTGGAGGCACGTCGCCGCGGCGCGGCGTAGCGGCCGCGAGAAGTCGTCCTCGCGACGCCGCGTCACGACGACCGGTACGTCGTGGACGCGAGCGACGCGCGCGACCGACGCGATCGCACGGACGAACATCCGCTCCGCGAGTTCGCCGTCGACGTCGGCGGCGCGATACATCCCGTCGAGTCCGGTCGCGACGACGACCGACGGCGTCTCTCGGGCGGCCAGCCGACCGGCCAGCCGGTCGAGGAGAGCGGTGTGCTGATGGGCCGTGAACCCGCGTGCCACCTCGATGCGGTCGAGCACGCGATCGGCCGGTGCGAGCTCGCGGAGGCGCGTCGTGTTCGCGCTGTTCGCGCCGTCGACCCAGAACGCCGGGTCGTCGCCGCCGAGCACTCGGTCGAGGAGAAGCGCCTGGACGGGCGTGACACCGAGCTCGTCGTCGACGTCGACGAGCGTGACCTCGGGTGCGAGTTCCGGGAGGTCGGCGGTCGGTCGTCGGGAACGGGTGTGCATAGTGGTGGAGACGACGAGGCGTCTAAAAGGGGTGAGCCATGGACGGACGGTGAAAGTGGAAGTGGCGCTCACCGCAACTCCTGAACCGCGCGAAGGCGACGATCCCTCACGTCGCGTGACGAACTCAAACCCGCCACTGGGGGTTCAGTTTATATACACCCGGCCGCCGTCACGTTTGCTCCGATAAAAAACGTGACGGGCGCGACGGGCGCTACTTCGACTGTCGAACGACTAGACCTTTCAGTCGTGAGGCGGCTGAATTCAGGGGGTTGAGATCGGCATCTCGGCGGTCGGACTAAGCGCTACGCGTGAAGCCACTCGTACCACTCGCCGAGATCGACCAGTTCGTTCGTGACGCCGTCCGTTCCGTACTGGTTGAAGACCTCGTCAACAGTTCTGGCCAGCCCCTCGGGATCAGTGTCTGGAAGGGCCTGCTCGTAGTAGAGCAGTATCCCTGCGTGGTCGTGTTCCCGGTGCAGCGGTTCGAAGTCGCTGGCGTTGTTCGTCACGAGAACGACACTGTTGTCCGCACACCACTGCAGCAATGCGTCGTCAGTCGTGTATTCGCCGAACCGATCTTTCGCCTGTTCGACCTCGTGTCCGCGTTCCCGAAGCAGTCGCTCGAAGACGCGACCGACGTGTTCGTCAAGAAGGATTCGAGCGGTCGTCACTGAACTGTTTCTTTCGGCTTCAGCGACGACTCCCGAACGCGATCGAACGCCGCTTCGTTCTCTCGTTCAAGCTCGCGCATTTCCTCGATGTGCGCGTAGTAGTACGAGAGCGCCTCGTAGACATCGGAAAGTGAGAGGTCGAACTGGTCTGCGACGTGAGCGGGTGACTGACCGCCGTCGATCATCCGAGCAGCGACGTGGCGAACACCGACTCTCATCCCGTCAATTCGGGGTTCGCCGCCGAGAACGTCGTCGTCGCTGACAATAACCATGTCTGACAGTACGGTACCCTCGGTTATATTCTTTCGGCAGATGCCCTCAGCGACTCCGAATACCGACAATCGTCTATCGCCCGGCGATTCGTCGGACCCGAACGGATAACAGCGCTCGAAGCGTCCGTTCAGATGTGGCCACCGAGGAAGAGACAGAAACGACTTCCCCGCTTGACGGTGTGATGGAAAATATCCGCCGGGAATTGGTTCGGCGGGTCGCGGCGGACGATCAGGGTTCGAATCCGGACACCTACGACGTCATCGAAGACGAATAACACCGTTACCGGCCGTTAACGCTAGTAGAAGTAATTATACACACAGACGGACTCCCTCTACACGAGCAGTATGGAGCACGCAGATGACCGCGGAGCAAAGAAGGAACTCCGGAAGGAGCACCCGAGCGGGTGGCTGTACCTCACGCAGCACGATGCGATCCCGATTCTCGTAGACGCGCTGCTCGATCTCCCGCCGAACCGCGAGTTCAACAAGACCCAACTCGCAGAACACGCCGGCGTCACGCGTCAGACCGTCGGTAACTACACCGACCTCCTGATTGAGGTGGAACTCATCGAGGAAGTTCCGAACACGTCACCGCGTCGGTACCGGGTCGCGGACAGCGATGTCGTCCGAGAACTCTTCGAGCTGAACAGCGCGCTCAACAGCGTCGGCGAGTAGCAGCTGTCCACGAGGGTACGCTGAGTCTCCTGGGGTATCCGCTGCTCCATTTAATAAGTCAATCAACGATTGACTTTCTCTACTGAGTTCAGTTTGGATGTATGTGAACCCCACCGATACACCAGTGGACGACCACCTGTTGAACGAAAGAACGCGCCTCGCGCTATTACGGCGTCTACCCCGACGCAGTCATGCGATTAGAACGATACGGGCGCGACGGGATTTGAACCCGCGGCATCTTGGTCCGGAACCAAGTGCTCTGTCCGCTGAGCTACGCGCCCTCACGACCGGATATCCGCGGCGCGCGTTTAACGCTTCTGACTCGGGACGTTACTGTCGCCCGAGAGAGCCCGTTCGTCTCCGCCCGTCGCGCCGCAGTCTCCGGATCGAACCGCAAATTATCTCTGCTGATACCTACATCACGCACGTTTATACCCGCTCGCTCGTAGAGCGGATAGAACAACTGTGACTCTGCGTCCCAGCGACAGGCCGTCTGCCCCGCGGGGCGATTCTTCTCGCGACGACGAGGGACGGCCGCCGACGGATCGACGACGCTCCACCGTCGACGAGAGGGTGAGCCCCGAGCGGGCCGGCGCCGGCGACCGCGAGACGACGGACCCGACGACCGCGGGCGACGGCGGATCTGACCGCTTCGTCGCGGCGGTCGCCGTCGACGGCGAGGTGCTGTTCGCGGGCCCGTCGGTGCCCGCGGTGCTCGGCGTCGAACGCGAGGCGCTGCTCGGCGACAACCTGCTCGAGCACGTCCACCCGAACGACCGCGACCCCGTCTCCGACGCGCTCTCCGCAGTCGCGGCCGACCGCACCGTCACCCACCGACTCCGACACGCGAGCGGCGGCTTCGTCTGGGTCGAGTCCGTCGTCGACGAGGAGCTCGCTCCGGAGTTCGGCGGGCGCGTCGTCACCGCGCGCCGCGTCGACATCGACCGCGCCTTCCCGGAGCGGTTCCGCCAGTTCCTCGAGTACGGGACCGACCTCGTCACCGTCGTCGACGACGACGGGTTGGTCAGGTACGAGAGCCCGTCGATCGAGGAGGTGCTCGGCTACGAGCAGGGGTCGACCGTCGGCCGGTCGCCGCTCGGGTACGTCCACCCGGACGACCGCGAGCGCGTGACGGAGCGGTTCTACCGCGCCCTCGACGACCCCGAGGCGGCGCCCACGATGGAGTACCGGTACGGCACCGCCGACGGCGACTGGGTCTGGCTGGAGTCGCGGACGCGCTCTCTGCCCGACGACGTCGCGGTCGGTCGGCTCCTCATCAACTCCCGCGACGTGAGCGAGCGAAAGGCGCGCGAGCGCCGGCTCACCGACCGCAACGAGCGGCTCGACCGGTTCGCGAGCATCGTCTCGCACGACCTCCGGAACCCGCTGTCCGTGATCCGCGCGTCGATGGAGATGGCGCGGCTGAAGGAGGACACCGAACCGCTGGAGCGGGGCGAGCGCGCCGTCGACCGGATCGACCAGCTCGTCTCCGAGCTGCTGACGCTCGCTCGGCAGGGGTCGGGGATCGACGAGCCGACCGAGTTCGACCTCGCGGGGGCCGTCCGCGAGGCGTGGGCGACCGCCGGGAGCGACGGCGCGACCCTCGTCGTCGGCGCCGACGCCCGGGTCCGCGGCGACCGCGGACGCCTGCGGCAGGCGCTGGAGAACCTCTTCCGGAACGCGGTCGAACACGCCCGTGAGGCCGACGCCGACGCCGACGTCACGGTCGTCGTGAGCGCGACCGACGAGGGGATCGTCGTCGCCGACGACGGCCCCGGGATCGATCCCGAACACCGCCGGGACGCCTTCGAACCCGGATTCACGACCAGCGCCGACGGGACGGGGTACGGTCTCGACATCGTCCGCGAGGTCGTCGAGTCACACGGCTGGTCGATCGAGCTCCGCCCGGACGCGGAGCCCTCCCTGCCGGCTCAGGTCCCGCGGCCGGACGGCGCCTGCTTCGTCGTCGAGGCCCCCGCCCCCGACGCGGTCGCGGCGACGGAGCCGTGGATCGACGGGTGAACCGACGAGGCCGTTCGACGGCGGTCGGCGGGTCCCGATCCCGTCCCGTCGCGTTTATTCCTCCCGACTACCAATCTAAACCGTGACTCCCGTCGACGCCACGATCCGCCGGATCGAGCGCGCGGACTTGCTCGCGGTGGTGCGGATCGAGCGCGCGTGCTTCGCGGACCCGTGGCCGTACGACGCCTTCGAGCGCCTGCTCGACGAGCCCGCGTTCCTCGTCGCCGAGCGCGACGGCGGGGTCGTCGGCTACGTCGTCGCGGACGCCACGCCGAACCACGGCCGCGACATCGGCCACGTCAAGGACCTCGCGGTCCACCCGGACGCGCGGGGCGAGGGGCTCGGCCGCGGGCTGCTCCGCTCGGCGCTCGCGCGGCTCCGTGGCGTCGGCGTCGCGGTCGTGCGCCTGGAGGTCCGCGAGAGCAACGCGGTCGCCCGGTCGCTGTACGGGGACGAGGGGTTCGAGCCGGTCCGCCGCGTCTCGAACTACTACCGGGACGGCGAGGACGCGATCGTGCTCGTCGTCGACCTCGCCGAGTGGGCGACGGGCGTGTGAGCGCCGGCGCGATCGCGGTTCGTCGGCCCCTCGCCGCCCGCGTGCTTCCGCTTTTGACAACCCTTAGTGCCCGGGGCGCGAACCGGACGGTATGAGTTCGGTTCCCGAACGAGCGGAGATCGACGAGGCGTACAAGTGGGACCTCCAGAGCATCTACGCGGACGACGAGGCGTGGGAGGCCGCCTACGAGACGGTCGCCGACCGAGTCGACGAGCTGCGGGACTACGAGGGGCGCGTCACCGAGGACGCCGCGACCCTGCTGGAGCTGCTCGAGCTCCGCGAGGAGGTCTTCCGGGAGCTCCAGCAGGTGACGACGTACGCCCGCCTGCGCAGCGCCGAGGACACGCGCAACCAGGAGTACCAGGCGATGTCGGCGAAGGCGTCCTCACTGAGCTCCGAGGCGTCGAGCGCGGTCTCGTATCTCGAGCCCGAGCTGCAGTCGCTCACCGAGGGGGCGGTCGCGGAGTTCCTCGAAAGCGAACCCGCGCTGGAGACGTACGAGCACTACCTCGACGACGTGTTGCGCATGAAAGAACACACGCGCTCGGCGGAGGTGGAGGAGGTGCTCGCCGACCTCTCGGAGGTCACCGACGCCCCGAGCGAGATCTACTCGATGCTGACGAACGCCGACATGACGTACGGCGTCGTCGAGGACCCCGACGGCGAGGAGGTGGACATCACGCAGGCGAACTTCACGAAGCTCCAGACGAACCCGGACCGCGAGTTCCGCCGGCGCGTCCACGAGACGTTCTACGAGCAGTGGGGCGACGTGCGTAACACGGTCGGCACCGCCCTCGAAAAGGCGGTCCGCGAGCACGGGACGAGCGCCGAGATCCGCGGCTACGACAGCGCCCGCGCGGCCGCGCTCGACGGCTCGAACGTCCCGGTCGAGGTGTACGACACCCTCGTCGAGACGGTCGACGACAACCTCGACGTGCTCCACCGGCACGCGGGGCTGAAGGAACGTGCCCTCGGCGTCGATCGGCTGGAGAGCCACGACCTCTACATGTCGCTGACGGGCGACCAGGGTCCGGACGTCGAGTACGATCAGGCCCGCGAGTGGGTGATCGAGGCGGTCGCGCCGCTGGGCGAGGCGTACCAAGAGCGGATGGCGGAGGGGCTCGACTCGCGGTGGGTCGACGTGTACGAGAACCGCGGGAAGCGCTCCGGCGCGTTCTCGTCGGGCACCTACGACACCCAGCCGTACATCATGATGAACTACCAGGACGACATCGCCTCGATGTTCACGTTGGCTCACGAGCTCGGCCACTCGATGCACTCCGAACTGGCCGGGGACGCCCAGCCGTGGCACGACGCGAGCTACGAGATCTTCGTCGCGGAGATCGCCTCTACGGTCAACGAGACGCTGCTCACCCACCACCTGCTCGACACCGTCGAGGACGACGAGCTCCGGACGCACGTGCTCGACGAGTACCTCGAACGGTTCCGCTCGACGCTCTTCCGACAGACGATGTTCGCGAGCTTCGAACAGGAGATCCACGATCGCGTCGAGGCCGGCGACGCGCTCACGCCCGACGCCTTCGACGAGATCTACGCCGACCTGAAGGGCGACTACTACGCGCCCGCCGAGCTGACCGGCGGCATCGAGCGCGAGTGGGAACGGATCCCGCACTTCTACTACAATTTCTACGTCTACCAGTACGCGACCGGCATCTCCGCGGCCGCCGCGATCGTCGAGCGCGTCCTCGACGAGGGCGAGTCCGCCGCCGCCGACTACCGCGAGATGCTCGCCGCGGGCGGCTCCGACTACCCGCTGAACGTCGTCGAGCTCGCGGGCATCGACATGGCCTCGCCGGACCCGATCGAGTCCGCCGTCGGGATCTACGACGACTACCTCGACGAGATCGCCGCGCTGCTCGACTTGGAGTAGTCCGGCGGCGGCAATCTGACTGACGCTCTCTTTTATAAACAGAACTGCGGTGGCGCGTGCCTGCGAGGCCGCTTCGTGGCCGAGCAGCACGCGCGAGGGAGTCGCTGGCTCCCGGAGCGAAGCGGAGGGTGCCAGCGACGAGGCTGGGGAGGCGTGAGGCGCTGTGCGGAGGGGGCGGGACTCAAAGGGGCAGTCGCGCTCGGCGAACCTCGGCGACGCAAGCACCGCAAGGAGTGAGCGAAGCGAACGACTGAGGAGCACAGCGAGCCGCGGGAGCCGAGCGCGACTGGGGCTTTGGCGACGTTCTTCACCGATTCCGAGGAGTTATTTATGAATAAGCGACCGACGCGTCGTCGGAGTCCGCCGCCGTGTCGTCGATCGATGATAAATAATCACCGTCCCGGCACCGATTTACGCTTCCCCGAACACACACGGAGTAATGGACGAACGCGTACGCGAGCACGCCGAGGTGCTCGTCGACTGGAGCGCGCGGGTCGAGCCCGGGGACGACGTCGTCGTCAGCGTCGCCGAGGACGCCCACGAGCTGGGCGTCGCCGTCGCCGAGGCGCTCGGCGAGCGCGGGGCGACCGTCACGACGCTGTACGGCTCCGACGAGCTCTCCCGGGCGTACCTGAAGGGCGCCGAGGCGGGTGCCGACGGCGACGGCGCCGACGGCGACGGCGACGCGGTCCCCGACTTCGACGACGATCCGGCGGTCGACCGCGCGATCTTCGAGGCCGCCGACGCCTACCTCCGGATCGGGGGCGGTCGCAACACCACCGCGACCGCGGACGTGGCGAGCGAGACCCGGCAGGCGTACGCCAAGGCGCGAACGGGCGTCCGCGAGGCCCGGATGGACACCGACTGGGTGTCGACGGTCCACCCGACCCGGAGCCTCGCCCAGCAGGCCGGGATGGCCTACGAGGAGTACCGCGACTTCGTCTACGACGCGGTCCTCCGCGACTGGGAGGCGCTCGCCGCCGAGATGGCCCGGATGAAGGGGGTCCTCGACGCCGGCGAGGAGGTCCGACTCGTCACCGAGCGCGACGGCGCGCCCGACACCGACGTGACGATGTCGATCGCCGGCCGCACCGCGGTCAACTCGGCCGCCTCCGTGGCGTACGACTCGCACAATCTGCCGAGCGGCGAGGTGTTCACCGCCCCGTTCGACACCGCGGGCGAGGCGTTCTTCGACGTGCCGATGACGATCGACGCGACCCGCGTCCGGGACGTGCACCTCGTCTTCGAGGGCGGCGAGGTCGTCGACTTCGCGGCCGAGACCGGCGAGGACGCGCTCGCGGGCGTCCTCGACACCGATCCGGGCGCCCGGCGGCTCGGCGAACTCGGCATCGGGATGAACCGCGGGATCGACCGCTTCACCGACTCGATCCTCTTCGACGAGAAGATGGGCGACACGGTCCACATGGCGGTCGGTCGCGCCTACGGCGCCTGCCTCCCCGAGGGGGAGTCGGGCAACGACAGCGCGGTCCACGTCGACATGATAACCGACGTGAGCGAGCGCTCCCGGATGGAGGTCGACGGCGAGGTCATCCAGCGGAACGGGACGTTCCGGTGGGAGGAGGGGTTCGAGGGGTAACCCCGGTCTCGACTCGTCGCCCTACTGCACCACGGACCGTTCAGCGGAGTCCGCGGGCGTCGACGTGTCCGGACGCTCCGTCACCGCGCCCCACTCCTCGGAACACGTCACGCAGAGGTAGTAGGCGAACCCGTCGACGTCGCAATGGCGGACCGGCGCGTCGGTGCCGCACCTCTCACAGTTCATGCGAAGTTCCTTCGACAACCGACACAAATACTTTCTGTTCCTGATCTCACGATCCCGAACGATCGTGAAACCGTCGGATCGGGCGGTTTCGCCGGCAGACGGTTCCGCAGGGGAACGGTTCGGCTAGCGCAGCGCGTCGAGGTCGAACTCGAAGGCCGCGACCGGGACCTCGAGGTCGTGCTCGACGAGGACCGCGGGATGGACCTCGCCGATCACGCCGACCCGCTCGCCGTCGATCTCGACCGCGGCGGTCCGCCCGTCGATGAACGACGGGTGCTCGGTGCGGGGCGTCGCGAGCTCCGCCCCGAAGTCGTCGCACACCGCCTGTAGGCGCCCCTTCGCGGCCTCGTAGGAGGCGTCGCGCCGGGCGACCGCGCCGGCGACGTGGCGGCGCTCGGCGACGTTCGTGTTCTCCGAGTCGTCGCGCTCGGCGACGAAGCCCACCTCCGCGACGTCCTGCGGGTACGCGTTGTGAGTGTTCCGCTCCAACAGCAGCACGAGCGAGGGGAGCGCCCACGTGCGGAGCTGGGTGTACTCCTCGCTGTACGGCTCCGTGATCTCGACGGGCTCGCCGCCGCCGAAGGCGGCGGTCCCCGGCTCCACGTTCATCCGGTCGTAGTTCTCCGTCCCGCTCGTCATGTGGAAGTTGAGCAGGTCCTCGAAGCCGAGCCCGACGAGGCTCGTCCGGACCGCGTCCTCCAGCCGGGAGCGCTCGTGGCGCCCGCCGACGGTCCCCACGTCGGGGTAGCGCGGCTCCAGCTCGTCGAAGCCGTAGGCGCGACCCACGTCGTCGACTAAGTCGAGCGGGTGGAGGACGTCGACGCGGTACGGCGGGATCTCCACCTCGTAGGTGACGTCCTCGTCGAGCGTGTACGAGGCGTCGAGGCCGGCGCGCTCGAAGCAGTCCATGACCTCTTCCGGCTCGAAGTCGACGCCGAGCAGCGTCTCGATCCGGTCGTGGCCGACGGACTTCTCGTCGAGGTCGAGGTTCGGACGGACGAGCTCGGCGCCGTACTCGCTCGGGGCGGCCGCGCCGTCGGCGTAGTTCACTTTCACCTCCTCGATGGTCGCGCCGCGGGCGGAGAGCGCGTAACAGACGATGTTACACATTCGGTCGATCGTCCACTGGTCGGTGCCGGTGAGCTCGACGAACAGCTCGCGCGAGCCCGTCGTCACCTCGGTCCGCTTCCCGTTGATGACGGGCGGGAACGAGAAGAGGCCGAGCTCGTCGTAGATCGCGGGGTACCGGTCCAGGTCCGCGACGAGGTCGGCGTACGTCCGTCCCGTGTCGTGCTCGTCGAGCACCGCGGCGGGGGTCAGCTCGTCGTTCGCGTCCAGCGGAACGAACGTGTCGCCGTCGGGCTCGACGCCGCGGTAGGTGATCGACGGCTCCGACCCCTCCTGGAGCGGCGCGCCCTTGAGCATCGCGAGGTCGTGGATCCCGATCGCGCCCTTCGCGCGGCCGCGACCCATCGTCGCGTGGAGCTTCTCTTGGAGCTGGATCAGCGACTCGAGCGCGCCCTCGTCGAGGTCGACGCCGCGGATCACGGCCCCCGTCACGTAGGGGCGCTCGTCCGGCACGGAGTCGTCGACCTCGATCGTCCACTCGGGGTCGTTCGTCTCGGGGACGTAGACGCCGCGGTCGTCGCCGTGGTGGTAGCGCAGCGAGCGCGCCACGCCCTCCACGGAGAGGCGGTCCAGCCTGTCGGGCGCGAACTCGAACTGGAGGAGACCGTCGTCGGTCTCCCCCTCGAACTCTAAGCCGAGCCCGAACAGGTCCTCTTTGAACTCGTCGTCGCTCGCGTCGGTGCGACCGGTGAGCCCGCGCAGCTCGTCCGTGTCGATGTCGACGACGGGCATCAGTAGCTCACCTCCGCGTCCCGCAGGAACTCGATGTCGGCAAGGGTCCCGTGGAGGTCGCGGATGTCCTCCGCGCCCGTGGTGAGCATGGCGAGCCGTTCGAGGGCGAGCCCCCACGCCATCACGTCGCAGTCGACGCCGAGCGGCCCGGTGACCTCCTCGCGGAAGACGCCGGAGTTCCCGATCTCGATCTCTTCGCCCGTCTCCGGATGCTCGCCGAACAGCTCGAAGGAGGGCTCGGTGTACGGGTTGTAGTGCGGCTTGAACCGGATGTCGGTGATGCCGAACTGCCGGTAGAACTCCTCGAAGGTGCCCATCAGGTCGCGCACCGAGAGGTCCTCGGCCATCACCCACCCCTCGATCTGGAAGAACTCCAGCAGGTGCGTCGGGTCGAGCGTGTCGTTTCGGTACACCTTCTCCACGGAGAAGTAGCGCTGCGGGGGGTCGAGATCCGCGCCGGCGATCCCCGAGAGGTACCGCATCGACAGCGAGGTGGTGTGGCCGCGTAAGGCGACCTCGCGGGCGAACTCCTCGGACCACGGCGAGTGGTAGCCGTCGCCGTCCTCGCCCCACCCCTCCCGGTGGGCCGTCTCGACGCGGTCGATCAGCTCCTCCGGGATCTCGTCCATCGGGTCGACGTCCAGCGCGAACCGGTCCCAGTGGGTCCGCGCCGGGTGGTCCTGGGGCATGAACAGGCAGTCGTTGATCCAGAAGTCGCTGTCGGCGTGGGGGCCCTCCATCTCCTGGAACCCCATGCCGACGAGGACGTCCTTCACGCGGTCGGCCGTCCGGCGGAGCACGTGCTTCCGCCCGCCGCGCGTCGTCGGGGCGTCGGCCTCGACGTTGTACTCGGAGAACTCCACGTCGCGCCACTCGCCGCTGGCGAGCAGCTCTGGCGTGAGCTCCGAGACGGCCTCGGCCGCCTCGACGCCCGTCATCAGGGCGTCGACGCCGTCGTCGGTGAGCGTCACCGAGCGCGTCACCGACTCGCCGCGGTCGACGAGCCCGCGGGAGTCCAACCGCTCGAGGACGGCGTCGTCGGCCCCGGGGTCGTCGCCGGCGGCGAGCGCCGCGAGCGCGGCCCCCTCCGGGTCGGCGTCGGGGTCGGCGTCGGGATCGACCCGAAGCTCGCCGGAGTCGATCGACCCGAATCCCTTCCGGGCGAAGTTCGAGAGCGCGATGTCGACCTCGGGTCCGTCGAGGTCGGCCTCGCCGATGACCCGCCCCATCGATACCGGCGCCTCGCCGGCGTCGAGCGCGAGCCCGGCCCGGTAGAGCCGCGTCTCCGGAAGCCCGTCGTCGACGTAGCGTCGGCCTTCGTCGGTGAGATCGAGGGTCTCGGCGGTGCGCTCGGCGACGGAGCACAGCCCCTCGTCGCGGAGGTCGAAGGCGGCGCCGACGACGGTCTCGGGCTTCAACCCCGTCTCCGCCGCGATCTCGTCTATCGTCCGTTCGTCCGTCGCGCTCGCGGCCTCGAGGACCGCGAGCTGTCGTTCCGGGAGTCGCATTCGAGTTGTATCCATACGCGTGTGGCTGGTTGGTAACGGTTCCGGCACGTCGCCGTCGCGGGACGACACGGGTCGGTTCGGCTCCCGCCCGACCGTCCCGTCCGCCGAACCACGCGGTTTCGCCGCCCGGTCGCGGGGCGGGTCCGCCGCGCGTCAGTTAGTTAAAAAAGAACCCGAACGCGTCGCCGTCGGCTCTCCGGGCGATACCCGCCGTGGGGCGTCCGAGTGACATGTTACCTGATGTCTCGCGCAGGGCGTTAACGGTTTGTCTCCGGCCGATCCATCCGTCGGATCGCCCGAATTATCACCTTTGATTAACGACGGCGAGCGTTTATATACTGGTTCGCCGACAGGACGGGTATGAGCAGTGTTCCGTCAAACGCTTCCGACGCCGGTTCGCTCCCCGGACCGGTCCGGGTCGCCCACGGCTCCGACGACCGCCCGGCGAGCCAGGCGGTCGTCGAGGCCGTCGCAGACCTCGTCGGGGTCGATCCCGACGCGCTCGCCGACGAGGCCGACATCGTCCTGTACGACCACGTCGACCCCGACGCGCTCGACGCGCTCGTCGAGCACCGTTCGGACGAGGGATTCTCCCTCTCGTTTTCCGTCGCCGGGTACGACGTCCGAGTCGACGCCGGCGAGGCCGTCGCTCGGCCCGCCGAGTAACGACGGCCGAGTACCGACCGCCGACCGTTCCCGTCGCGTCAGTCGTCCGATCCCGCCCGTTCTCGAAGCGCCGCGATCCGATCGCCGAGCGGCGGCTGTACCTCGAACCACGTCGACCAGTCGCCCCTCGCTGGCTCGACCCCCTGAACCGCGGCGACGCGCTCGAAGGCGTCGGCGACGCGGCCCGCGCCGACCGCGTCCGCGGCGCGGTCGTCGGCGGCGTACTGCACCCGTCGGCCGACCCAGAACGCGACGAGCGCCACGGCGACGAGCGACGCGAACCCGGCCTGAAACGGCACCGCGACCGTCACGATCGCCGCCAGCACTCCGAGCACCGCCGCGATCGAGACCGCGCGGAACTCGCCGTAGTACGTCTCCACGCGCCCCGCCTCGGCCGCGAGGAGGCCGATCGCGACGTCCTCGTCGAGGCCGTCGAGCACGCTCTCCGTGAGGAACAGGACCCGCCTGCCGGGCGGTCCGCGAACGGCGATGTCGACACGTCCGATCCCCGCGCCGTCCCCGTTCGTCGCCGCCCCGTCGGCAGTCTCTTCGTCTCCCGTCGCCCCGCCGTCGGTCTCGATCGCGACCCGCTCGATGTCGAGCCCGGCGGTTTCGCGGAGCGAGGCGAGTCGCTTCCGCTCACCGTCAGTCGGCTCCCGCAGGTCGCGGAAGCGGTCGGCGGCGTACAGCGGTCCGACCTCGACCGCGAGGAAGCCGACGACGGCGACGCCGACGAGGAACGCGACCGTGAACATGGCTCCCCCTCGGTCCCGGACCGAATAAAGCGACCCGATGTTCCGCGCGCTCGGCGCTCAGTCAGCGGGGGACCCGCCCGGCCAACCCCCCGATCGCCCGCGCGGCGTCGCTCTCGGGGGCGGCGTCGACGACCGGCCGCTCCGCGGCGACGGAGTGACCGACCCGCGGGTCCGCCGGCACCACCGCCGCGGGCGCGCCCAGGGCGTCGGCGATCGCCTCGGTCGGCGGCTCCTCGGTCACTCGGTTGACGGCGCAGCCGACGAGCCCGGCGCCGAGCTCGCGGGCGAGCGCTCGGGTGCGGATCGCGTCGGCCAAGGCGAACGCCCGCGGGGAGACCACCAGCAGACACGCGTCCGCGACCGCGAGCGGAACGCCGGCGTCGGCCCGCCGGCCGGCCGGGCAGTCGAGGACGACGACGCCGTGGTCCCGCTCGATCGCGGCCACCGCGTCTCCCAGCGCCGACAGGTCGCAGGCGCGGGCGCCGGCGAGCGTCCGTCCGCAGGGAACGATGTCGACAGGGCCGGTTCGCACCGTCTCCGTCGGGTCGGCGCGCCCGGCGAGCACGTCGTGGAGGTCCGGACCCCGACCGCCGGGGAGGTCGGCCATGCCGAGGTCCGCGTCGACGACGACCGCGTCGAGCGCGGCGGCGACGTTGTACGCGACCGTCGTCTTCCCGACTCCGCCCTTCCCCCCGGCGACGGCGAGGATCACGCGAGCCGCTCCAGCGCGTCGACCGGGACATCGGTCTCCGCCGCGCGCTCCGCCAGCGACGCCGCGCGCTCGCTCACCGCCCGGAGCCGGTCAGCGTCGCCGTCGATCCGGTCGTCGACGCCGGCGAGCGCGTCGATACCCCCCGCGTCCGCGACTACCTCCGTCGCCGTCGCCACGTCGGCGTCTGTCAGCCGCTCCGCCCGGTCGATCCGGGCCTCGACCGCAGCGAACCAGTCGTCGACCGAGGCGGAAGCCGCTCGCCCGGAACCCCCGGCGTCGCCTCCGGTGTCCTCGCCCTCGCCGTCGGTACCGCCCGCCTCGACGCCGGGAGCGGTCTTCTCGGGGCGGTCGGCGGTCTCGCGATCCCCGTCGACGGCCGCCCGCGGCGGCCGGTGGTCGGCGAGGTCGCGGAGCGCGTCGGCCGGCGTCGCGTCGCCACCTCCGTCGATGCCGTCGGGACCGGCGGTCGCCCGGGGGGACTCGTCCGGGTCGGCCGCCTCGACGTCGACGATCTCGACCGGGGGATCGACGGGTGGCGCCGGAACCGCGAAGCCGAACCCGCGTCGGTCGCCCGGGTCGACCCGCAGCGTCACTCCGGTCGCGTCCCACCCGTCCGCCGGGACGCCGCCGCGTCGCGGCGGCAGCACCGGCGCCTCGAACCGACTCTCGACCCGCACCCGTCGCGGGACGGCCTCCTCGTTGCGCACCCGACAGCGCACCAGCGACGCGTCGCCCGCCCGGTCGACGGTCCACGAGAGATCCATACGCCGGCTGACGCGGTATCGCTGATAAATCTCTGTCCGACGCCGACCCCGATCACGGGTCGGGCGCGCGGTCCGGACGGACGACCGTCTCGTCGAGCACCGCCTCCGGCGACCGCTCCCCGCGCTCGGCGAGCCAGCGCGCGGCCTCGACGCCGAGCGCGACGGCGGCGTCCAGATCGGCGATCCGGACCGCCGCGAGCGACGCGGCGAGTCGCGGCCCCTCGTACTCCGACGGCCCCGCTCCGGCCCGCGGCGGATCGACGCCGGGAACCGACGCCAGAGCGGCGCGAAACGCCGGATACACGTCTATCGCGAGCTCATGGCGCGCCTCTCGCCGGCGGTTTCGCAGCCGGTCCTCGAGTTCGAGCCGTCGCTCCCGCTCGTCGCGGGCGCGGGCGGCCCGCTCGCGGGCCCGTTCGAGCGCCTGCTCGGCCGCGATCCGCTCGGTCTGCGCGTTTGAGAGCTCCGCCGCGGCGGACTCGAGGTCGCCGAGCGCCTCGTCGGTCTCCGCTTCGACGGCCCGACGCGCCCGCACGTCGCCGCGGAGCGCCGCGACGCGCTCTTTCAGCCGCTCCTCCTCGCCGCTCGCTTCCGCAACTCGCTGACGGGCCCCGGTGAGGTCGACCGACTCGACCCCGATCGCCGCGATCTCCTCCCGGAGTCGACCGAGATCGTCGCGCACCGACGACTCGCGTCCGCGCGACCGGGCCGCCGCCGCGAGCTCCCGCCGGAGGCTGGTCCCGGTCGGCACCTGGTCGAGGACCGCCTCCGGCGCGGGGGACGGGCGCTTCTCAGCCTCGTCCGACGCCGGCGCGCCGGTCACAGCTCCTCGCCTTTCAGTCGGTCCGGGTCGGGATGGTCCGTCCCGGCGGCGAACGCGGCGTACGGCGTCGCCGTCGCGTCTCGGTCCGCGTACGCGCTCGCCGCCTCGCGGACCGACTCGTCGAGCGCGACGAACTCGTTGAACGGCTCCGTCCGCTCGATCTGGACGTCGCCGCCGTGCGACTCCCGGAGCCGCACGGCGAGGAACGCGGCGTACGTCGTCGCGTCGAGCAACGCGGCTCGCCCGAACCGACGGACGATCGACTCCTCGTGGCGTCGACACAGGTTCCGGAGTCCGGTGCGAGCCGCTTCCGAATACGTCACGATCAGCAGCACGGACGCGGCTGATCGAGGGCCGAACTTATCGGTTCCGAACTATTCCGGATCGCCTACTCGTTCGACTTCGAACTCCGTGACTGCGTCGTTTTCGAGGTCTGTCAGATCGTCTGACCAGTCCACGTCAACCCCGGAGAGCGCGAGCACGCGCTCGCGGGCGGCCGGGGCCGAGGGCGCCACGACGACTCGCCCGTCGACCGGATCGTCGCCCACCGCGCGGAACACGTCGTCGTCGCCGTCGAACTCCGTGGCGTAGGTCCGGAGCACGGTCGCCACCCGCCGCTCCGTGTCGGCGAGGTCCGCCTCGCCGCTCTCGAACGCGCGCAGGGCGTCCTCGACGTTCCGTATCGCGGAGATCCGGTCCATCTACGTCGTCCGCAGGTGTCCCTGCTTCGGCTCGTACACCTCTCCCTTCGTGCGGAGCTTCTCGATCTCCTGTTCGGCCTTTCCGGGGTCCATCCCGATCTCGCCGGCGCGGTCGAGCACCTCCTCGACGGGCGCGCCCTCCTGATACTCCTCCTCGATGTCCGCGATGAGGCCCTTGATGTTCTTGATGCGGTCGCGCTGGCTCTTGGAGGTGCCCGTCTCGACCACGTCGGCGTCGAACTGCCCGGTCTCGGGGTCGACGCCGATGTCCTTGAGACAGGACTCCACGATGTCGGTCGCCCGATCGGCGTCCTCGCGCTCGACGGTGTCCGAGAGCCGGAGCCGCGCGCTCGCCTCCGCGAGCCGTACCATCGCCTCCAGCTTCCGGGCGGTGACGGGGACCGGCGCGTCCTCGTCGGCGCCCTTCGAGCGCAGGTCGACGTAGAACTCCTCGATCAGCTCCTTCGCCTCCTCCGTCATCGTCGGGTAACAGGAGCGCTTCGCGTGGGCGATGTACTTGCGGAGCAGCTCGGCGTCGATCTCCGGCGCGACCTCCTGAGTCACCTCCGCCACCTGGTCCGAGGTGAACTCGGAGCTCGCCAACTCCTCGCGCTGCGTGTTGAGCTCGCCGGCGTAGTTCGTCTTGATGATGTGTTTCGCCAGCCGGGAGTCGTGCTCGGGGTCCGGGCTGTCCGTCACCGTGAAGATCAGGTCGAACCGCGAGATGAGCGCGGGTTCGAGGTCGATCTGTTCGCCGATAGGCTCGTACTGATCGAACCGGCCGTACTTCGGGTTCGCGGCGCCGAGCAGCGAACACCGCGCCTTCAGCGTCGCGTTGATCCCCGCCTTCGAGACGGAGATCTTCTGCTGTTCGAGCCCCTCGTGCATCGCGGAGCGGTCGGAGGAGTTGTGAACGACGAGGCCGTTCGCGACGAAGTTGTGCGTCTCGTCGACGGTCAGGTCGTACACCTTCGGCTGCCGCCCGTCCTCGATCCGAGCCAGGAGCGAGCGCAGTTCGTCCTTGACGGCGTCGACTTCGGCTCCGATCGCTTCGCGGAGATCGCCGAGCCTGTCGGTCTCGACGCCCCCGGACAGCCACCGCGACACGGTCGCTTGATCCACGTCGAGCGACGAGGCCACGTCGGCCTGACTGACGCCGTACGCGTCGAGCGTCGCCGCCAGTTCCGATCGTACTTCGCTGACTTGACCGCGGTCGAGTAGCTCGCGAGCCCGTCGCTCTGCCGTTTCGACTGGCCCGCCGACGATGTCGGCGAGACGCTGCCGAAGTACCTCGCTACGGTGTTCCGTCGACTCCGGCAGCACGGTTTCGATCGACTCGACGCGGCGCCACTTCACGTCACCCCGTCCGAACTCTCGCAGACCATCGAGATCGGTCTCGCCGACCGCAGTGAGAACGTCGCGAAGCCGGCTCGCCACCGTTCGACGAACGTCGTCGCTCTCGCCCCATCCGCTGGAGATCCGCTGTTGTGACAGCGCCGTTCCCTCGGCGAGCTCGGACTGGGAGACGTGGTACCGCTCGCGTATCTCGGCGAGGGTTTCCCACGCCGCCTCTCCGTCGAGCACGCGACGGTCCTCGGCCGCCGCCTCCAGTCTGTCCTCGAATGCGGCGAGTATCCGGCGCGCTCGATGGAGCGACGCGTTCGCGGTTCCGCTCTCGAAGTCGTGATACGTGACCGCGTCGAGCCCGCATTCGCTCTGGTGAAGCCGAAGCGACTCGCGGCATTTCGCGAGTAGGCCGTCTATCTCCGGAACCACGTCGAGAATCGTACGGTCGCCGTCGGCGGCCTCGACGACGCGGTCGAGCGCCTCCGCCTTTCGGGTGGCGGTGAATCCGATAGCGCGGCGGAACGCCGCGAGCGATTCCGCGTCCGTCACCGTGAGGTAGTACACGTCTCTGCCCCCGTTTCGTTCGCGGTGTTGGAGCTGGCTCGACACGCCGAACTGTAAGAGGAGGTTCCGCGCCCCTCGAAGCAGGTCCCGGCTCGCCGACGCTATCCGAACGTTGCCCGCCGACTCGTCGACGTGGCCCTCGCTGTCGGCGAGCGCACGGACGAACGCGGCCTTCGCCGCGCGGCTTCCCGTCGAAACAGGGGTCGGGAAGCACTTCTCGTCGTACCGACCGAGGTTCATCCCCGCGTCGAGGACGGCGTCTGCGTACTCCTTTCCAGTGACGCGGACCGTCTCGACGCCGCCTTCACGCTTTTCGCTCGGCGGACGGGTCGGCTCCGCGCCGAACGCCTCTCGTGCCGCCCGCTCGAAGTCGGCGAGCAGTTCGTCGTCGGTGTTGGTGAACCGGACGCCGTAGACGCCCTCCTCGCGGTCGTAGTAGACGTTCCCGTCGCCCGAGAGATATCCGAGGACGCTCGCCATCGCGGCGTCGATTCCCTCGCCGGCATCGACGAGTTCGCCGTCGACGATCTCGGCGTCGACATCACCGCCTGCAGCCCCCACCGCTCCCGCACCGTCCGTCGCTTTCGCCGGAATCTCGCGGGGGACGTACACCCAGTCGCCGTCGTCGAGCGCCGCCGCCTCGCGCTCGACGCGCTCGCCGTCGTCGAGGACGAAGAACGGGTGGTCGGCCGTCGCGGTCAGCGACTCTCCGGTCTCCATCGTCACTCGCGTCAGCTCCGACGGCGCGTCGTACTCGTGCACCGCGGACACGGGACGCTCGACCAGCCGGCCGTCCTCGTCCATCGTCCAGACCTCGAGATCGACGTCGCGGATTCGTCGGCCGTTCGAGAGATCCTCGATTTCGCCGTCTTCCGCGGCATCCCGTGCCAGCTCGTCGATACGTTCCACGCGCCCGTCCGCGAGCGTGACCAGCGTGTCGCCGGTCACGCAGTCCATCTTGTCCAGCTCGTCGACCGCGGCGATCCCCTTGTCGGCGAGCACGAGCGCGCCGGCCTCGAGCGACCACTGCTGGCCGTCGCCGAAGTCGTCGCGTACCGCGGCCGCGGTGAGCCCCGCCGCGCTGCTGCCCTTCCCGGAGGTGTAGACCGATCGGGGCGCGATGTTTTCTACATACGAAATCATCTGAGATTTACCCGTTCCAGGGTCGCCAATAAGGAGCATGTGGAGGTCCCCGCGGATCCGCGAGCCGTCGGGGAGGTGTTTGGTGACGCCGGAGAACAGCTGGAGGATCATCGCGAGCTTCTCCTCCTCGTAGCCGTAGATGGCGGGCGCGATGGAGCCGACCATCGCCTCGTAGATGTCGTCGCGGTTGGAGAGCTCGATGATCTCGCGTTTGTCCGCCTCGGTGATGTCCATGTCCTCGAACTCCTCGTCCTCGATGGAGATGGAGACGCCGTCCATGTACAGGTCGAAGATGGCGGACTTCTCGTTGCCCTGCTCGACTTGTTCGATGTGGAGGACGCCGACGCAGGTGACGTGGTCGCCGGGGCTCACCTTCCCGGTGATGTCGTCGACGATGTCGACGTCGAGCGACTGGGGCGTCTCGCCGCCGCGAAGCCCCTCGGGCGACTCCTGGATGCGGAGCTTCTGAGAGTCGATGAACTCCGACTGGTCGAAGTTGACGCGGAAGGGGCCCTGTCGCTCGCAGCCCTGACACTCGTGGGGCTCTTGGAAGCCGCCGTCGCTCTGGGGGATGTACGTCATCGTGCCGCAGCGCTGGCACTCGAAGGCGGCCTCGGTGACTTTCGGGCGGACGTCGGTCGCCTTGCGGACGATCCCCTTGACGGAGACGAGTTTCCCGATGTGGTCGTCGTGAACGCGGATGCCGCGGATGTCGATGCTCTCGGGGAGGTTCTCGATCCGGACGTGCGCGCGGCCGAGGCTGACGTCGGCGGGGAGGTCGTAGAGCCGCAGCGCCTCTTCGGCGTACTCGCGCATCTGGTCCGGCTTCGTGCGGAAGTCCTCGGCGAGGTCGCGGTCGAACTGAAACAGATCGTCGTAGTCGACGTACAGGGAGCGCTGTTCGTTGGGGTATCGCTGCGCGAGGGTGCCGATCTCCTCGCGGTAGTAGTTGCGGTAGAACTGAATGAACCGCTCCGTGAGGTCCTGATTCCCGGCCTGAGCCATTACGAAACCCCTTCGTCGCCATCACGTATGAACCTCATGCTCGGGGCGGAGGTGGACCGCGCGGGTCGCGTTCGCCCCCGGGATCCGGTCCCGTTACGCCTTCGTCACGAACGTCGCGTCGGCCGAGGTGCGCCCCTCGTTGAACGAGAGCACCTTCGCGCGGATCACGTCGCCCGTCGAGAGGTCGCTCGGGATGTCCTCGGCGAAGACGACGAACCCCTCGACCTTGCCGACGGCGACCTCCGCGCCCGTGTGGTGGTCGGTGAGCTCCGTCACGCCGAACTCGTACGTCTCGCCGATCTCGACCGGCGGCTCGCGCTCCTGTGCGGCCTCGTGGGCGCGCTTCGACTCGCGGGCCTCCCCGGACGGCCCTCGCAGGCGACGGACGACGGTCACCAGGACGAGCAGGGCGATCACGGCCGCGGCTCCGACGACGATCGGGTCCGACGGTATCATACCGGGCGGTCGACCCCCGCTCACGTAAACGCCCGGGGTCGACGGTGGGGATCGATCCGAGGGGCGGCCCGAGACGGCGGGCGCGTCCGTTCGCGTCGACAGTCCCCCGCCGCCCACATGAGAAACGCCTTTGGGCTGGAGCCCCCCGACTCGACGTGATGCGAACACCGCTCGGTCGCCGTCGAGTCCCCCGCGAGCGTGGTGCGGCGTGAAGGTCGCGGACGCGGTGCCGGAGTTCGCCGACGCGTTCGGCTTCGACGAGTTCAATCGGATGCAACGCGAGGCGCTCCCGGGCATCCTAGAGACCGACAACAACGTCGTCGCCTCCGCGCCGACGGCCTCCGGAAAGACCGCGCTCGCCGAGCTCGCGATCTGCAAGACCCTCTCGGAGGGCGGCACTGCCCTCTTCATCGCTCCGCTCCGCGCGCTCACCAACGAGAAAGAGAGCGAGTGGGAGCGGTTCGAAGCGCTCGGCTACTCCGTGTACGTCGTCTCCGGCGAGCGCGACCTCAACCCCCGCCGCGCCGAGCGCGCGGACGTGCTCGTGACGACGCCCGAGAAGGCCGACAGCGCGACGCGCAAACACGACTCAGCGCGCTACTCGTTCGTCACCGACGTCGACTGCGTCGTCATCGACGAAGTCCACCTGCTCGACAGCGAGAAGCGCGGCGCGGTGCTGGAGGTGACCGTCTCGCGGCTCCGCCGGCTGCAGGACCCCCGCGTCGTCGCGCTCTCCGCGACCATGCCGAACGTCGAGGACGTCGCCAAGTGGCTCGACGCGCCCGCGGAGACGACCTACGAGTTCGGCGACGAGTACCGCCCGGTAGACCTTGAAACGGGCGTGAAGACGTACTCGCACGGCTCGAACGCGTTCGCCGATAAGTACCGGCGGCTCTACCGCGCGCTCGACCTGGCCGAGCCGCACGTCCGCGAGGACGGGCAGGCGCTCGTGTTCGTCTCCTCGCGGCAGGACACGGTGCAGGCGGCCAAGAAGGCGCGCGACGAGATCACGGACCGCGACATCCCGATCGACTCCCGGGGCGACTACGACTTCCACAACGAGGCGAAAGATCTCACCAACGACACGCTCCGGCAGTCGGTCACCGACGGCGTCGGCTTCCACCACGCCGGGCTCGGGAAGGCGGACCGCGACCGCGTCGAGGAGTGGTTCAAACAGGGGAAGATCAAGCTGCTCTTCTCGACGTCGACGCTCGCGTGGGGCGTGAACCTCCCGGCGCGCTGCGTCGTCATCCGCGACACGAAGTACCACGACCCGCTGGAGGGCGAGACGGACATCTCGCCGCTGGACGTGCTCCAGATGCTCGGCCGCGCCGGCCGCCCCGGCTACGACGACGTGGGCTACGGCTGGGTGGTCTGCGACCGCGCGGACGCGGACAAGTACCGCGCGCTGCTCCGAGAGGGCAAGGAGATCGAGTCCCGCCTCGCCGCGGAGTTGGAGTCGCACCTCAACGCGGAGATCGCGATGGGGACCATCCGCGGACTGGAGGACGTGATGGCGTGGCTAGAGACGACCTTCTACTACGTCCGCGCCGAGTCGAAGCCGGACGCGTACGACTTCGGCACCCTCCGCGACCGCGTGCGAGACACCCTCGACTCGCTCGTCGACGACGGCTTCGTCGCGGCCGACGACGAGCTCGCGATCGAGCCGACGGGGCTCGGGCGGCTCGCCTCCAAGTACTACCTCCGTCTGGACACGGCTCGCCGCTTCCGGCGGCTCGCCGACCGCGAGACCCTGACGGTCGACCGCATCCTGGAGACCGTCGCGTCGGCCGGCGAGTTCGACTCGGTGTCGGCGCGGTCGGCGGAGTCGGACGCGATCGACCGCATCCTCGACGGCCATGACACCGACCTGGAGGACGGCCACCGGAAAGTGTTCGCCATCCTCCTCGCCGGGATGGCCGATTCCGTTCCCTCGGACCTGCGCTCGGACGCGTGGGTGATCCGACAGAACGCGCTCCGCCTGCTCGCCGCGCTCTCGGAGTTCCTCGACCGATTCGCCGGCCCCCGCGCCGCGAACCTCGCGTGTCGCGTCGAGGCGCGCGTCGAGCACGGCGTCTCGCGGGAGGCGGTCGCGCTCACCGCGATCGAGGGCGTCGGCTCCGGCCGCGCCGAGCGGCTCGCCGACGCCGGGCTCACCTCGCCCGCGGCCGTCGTCGACGCCGGCGCCGCGGCCCTCGAGAACGCCGGCATGAGCGGCTCCGTCGCCGAGCGGATCGTCGACGCCGCGCGCGACTGCCCGCGGATCGACGTCGACTGGGGGGACTTTCCGGGCGACATCGCCGTCGGGGAAAACGAGATGTGCGAGGTCGCCGTCGCGACCGTCTCGGGGAGCGCTCGGACCGGTATCCGGGTCACCGTCAACGACGTGGAGATGACGGCGACGACGACGTACCTCGACGGCGAGACGACGGTCCCGGTCGGCGTCTTCGGCCCGCCCGACGCCGACGAGCTGGAGTTCGTCGTCGAGGTCGTCTTCCCGGACCTGCCGCTGATGCCCGTCAGGGCGACGCGGACGGTCCGGGTGGCGTAAGTACGGTCACTCCTCGCGTTCCCGCCTCGTGACGTCCACGTGGTAGCCGTCGAGGATGTCCCGACCGAGGAGCACGGGGTAGGTCATGTGGTTCCGGTTCTCGATGCTCGCCGTCACGGTCCGCCACCGATTCCCGATCTTCAGGTCGATCTCGACCAGCGGCCGCTTCTGTCGCCCGGCTCGCGACCCGGATTTCACGCGGACCGTGTCGACGATGGGACCCGCGCCGATCTCCGCGGCGACGTCGAGGTCGATGCTCGTTCGCCGGGCACCGGTGTCCGACTTGCCGATCACCTCGATCGCCCTCTGGCCCGCGCTCACCGTCACGCGTTCGGTGTAGCCGATCGTCGTCGACGCCTCCGGTTCCGGATCGAGCGACGGCTTGCACTCCGGGACCGAGTCGTCCAGGACCGCCGCGAGCGACGCGACGCGGTCGGGGTCGACGCGGCCGCCGCCCCGCTCGATCGCGAGGGCGGCGATGTACGGTGCGGGGCTGACCCCCG
Organism: Halorubrum sp. Eb13; assembly: GCF_002252895.1. NCBI lineage: Archaea > Methanobacteriati > Methanobacteriota > Halobacteria > Halobacteriales > Haloferacaceae > Halorubrum > Halorubrum sp. Eb13. The sequence continues at coordinate 68,113 of NZ_NHPE01000131.1, forward strand.
TCGCCTCGAAGAGCCCCTTGAACCCCGCCGTCGTGTTCACCTCGAGAACGTACCACTCGCCGTCGCGGCACAGCAGGTCCACGCCGGCGTAGTCGAGGTCGAGCGCGTCGGCCGCCTCGCGCGCGAACCGCGCCGCCTCCTCCGGGAGGTCGCCGGTGAAGTCTTCGACCTCGCCGCCGACGGCGACGTTCGTTCGCCACTCGTCCGACGGCGCGTACCGTTTCATGGCGCCGACGACGCGGTCGCCGACGACGTACGCGCGGACGTCGAACGGCCGCTCGGCGCCGGTGTCGATGAACTCCTGGATGAACGCCCGGCGGCGGGCGATGTGCGGCGCGACGACGTCGCCCGCGTCGATGACCGCCATCCGGTCCCCGTTCGTCCCGATCGCGGACTTGTGGACCGCCTTCTCGCTCGTGAGGCGGTTGCCCTCGTTGATCGTCCGGTTGCTGAACGCGATGTACGCGTCCGGAATTCGGATGCCGGCGGCGGTGAGGGTCGCCGCGGCGCCGTACTTGTGCAGGGCTCGGACGACGACGGCCGGCGGGTTCAACACGGGACGCGAAGCGGTGTAGCCCGTCGCGATCCCGACGTCGTCGAGCGGCTGAGCGGCCTTCGTCATCAGTAGTCGGTTCGCGACGACGTCCACGTCGGGGTCGAACCGGAGGTCTCCGGCCTCGATCCACGACCTAGTGTTCTCCTCGCGGAGCCAGACCGGCTCGTGCCCCAACGCGCGAACGGCGTTGAGGATCGCTTTGGTCTCCTTGCTGTTGTGGAAGCTCAACACGCCGACCCGGACCGGTGAAGCCGACTCCGCTGTTCCCGACGAGTCCGCTCCAGGGACCTCGCTCATATGTAGCCTTACAGAAACGATCTTGTTAAGTTAAACACACGATTCTCCCGTCCGAGGAACGCGGGCCGGTCGCTCCCGGCCCGACCTCGTCGCCCGCCGCTTAAATCGGAAAGCGAGGCAACCCCGCGGCATGCCCGAACGACTCCGCGTGTTCGCCGGCGACTGTCGCGTGACCGAACGCGGCGACCGCTCCCGCACCCACCGCGGGCGCGTCGTCGTCCTGATCAAGCCCGACGACACCACGCTCGTCCACGACGCCGACGGCTACCAGCCGGTCGCGTGGCTCACCCGCCCCGACTCGGTCGTCGTCGAGGGCGACGGCGACGGCTTCTCCGTCACGGCTCGCGACGGGACTCGACGGCTCCGGGTCGTCGCCGAGGAGGCGACCGCGGGCCGCGCGCTCCCGGTCACGGAGGCCGGCGTTCCCGTCGGCACCTGCCCGGCGGACGGCGGGCCGCTCGTGCGCTCGCGCGGCGACGTGGTCTGTCTCGACTGCGAGGAGCGGTGGGGGCTCCCCGCGGGCGCGAGCGTCACCGACGGGGTCTGCGACGACTGCGGGCTCCCGAAGATCCGGGTCGAACGTGGCGAGCCGTTCCACCTCTGTCTCGATCCCTCGTGCGACCCGATGGAGGCGGCCGTCACTGACCGGTTCGACCGCGTCTGGGACTGCCCGGACTGCGACGGCGAACTGACCGTCAACTCCGCGCCGGGCCGCGTCTACCTCGGCTGCGAGAGCTACCCGGACTGCGAGACGACGTTCTCGATCCCCTCGGGCGTCGTCGTCGACGAGTGCGACTGCGGGCTCCCCGTCTTCGAGACGGCGACCGGTCGCGACTGCCTCGACGGGCCCTGTGAGTACGCGGGGCACGCGGCGGGCGAGAAATAGCGAGACGGGCCGAAGCGACCCCGGCTACTCCGCGAGCTGCTCGCGGCCCGGCGCGATGAGCCGGTCGAGGTACTCGGAGAGCGCGCCCTTCGCGTCGGCGGGGTGGAGCTCGCCGGACTCTAGGTCGGCCTCCAGCGCGTCGTACGCGTCGTACGCCAAGTCGCCGCCGTACTCCTCCGGTCGCTCGACGCGGACCGTCTCGAACCGCGGGAACACGTGGTACTCGAACACCTGCAGGACGGGGTTCTCCCGCGACTCGCCGTCGTCGGTCGGCTCGGGGTCGGCGGTCGGCGGGCAGTACGCGTCGTTCACCTTCGACTCGATGTCCTCGCGGGAGTCCTCCATCGAGATGGTGACGCCCTCGCTGGAGGACATCTTCCCGCGGCCGGTGCCCAGGTCGGCGATGAGCGGCGTGTGGAGGCTCGTCGGCGGCTCGCGGTCGATGCTCGGGAGCACGTCGCGCGCGAGCATGTGGACCTTGCGCTGCTCCATCCCGCCGACCGCGAGGTCGACGCCGAGGTACGGGATGTCGAGCGCCTGCATCAGCGGGTACACCGCCTGCGACACCTTCACCGAGTCGCCGGAGGTGATCTCGGCCATCGCGCGCTCGGCCCGCACGAGCGTCGTCTCCAGCTCCAGCGCGTGCAGGTCGAGCGTGTAGTCGTCGTCGAGCTGGAAGTCGGAGCCGAGCACGAACTGCGTGTTCGACTCGTCGAGCCCGTACGCGATGAACTGGTCGCGCATGCGCTCTGCGGTGTGGCGGATCTCCTCGAACGACCCCTTGTCGTTGAGGTAGGCGTGCACGTCCGCGAGCAGCACCGTCACCTCGAACCCGGCCTCCTGGAGGTCGATGAGCTTGTTCGCGGTGAGCATGTGCCCGATGTGGAGGACGCCCGAGGGCTCGTAGCCGACGTACGCCCGCTTCCCGTCGGGGTCGTCGGCCAGCGCCTCGATCTCCTCCTCGGTGACCACCTCGGCCGCGTTCCGGGTGATCCGCTCGTAGGCGTCCATACGAACGACTGTGCGGTTGTCGGACATATGACTTCTGGAAGCGCGCCGGCGCGTGACGGGCAAAATTCCCGCGGAACGGCCCTCTTGTCTTCGCCGATGCTACTCCTCGGTCTCCGGCAGCGTCCGCCCCGCTCGGTGCTCCGAGATGATCCGGTCGAGGTGCTCCTGTTTCTCCGCCTTCCGCCGTCGCTCGGCCCGCCGCTCCCAGTCGTCGACGGCGGCCTCGAGCGTCGCCTCGTCCGCGACCGCCAGCTCGTCGACCTCGCGGACGGGCACCGCGTCGGCCGGGACGACCGGGACGTCGTGGTCGAAGAGGACCTGATCGGCGACGTCGGAGAGGTTCCCGTCGCGGATCACCGCTCGCGGGTCCGTCTCGGCCAGCCGCTCGGCGGTCCGGCGGCCCGCGCCGGAGGCGTCGCGGAGGTAGACGACGTCGCCGGCGACCAGCCCGTACGCCTCGTCGGCGGCCTCCAGCGCGTCGAGCGTGAACTGCTCGACCGCCTTCACGCTGACGAGCCCCCGGTCCGCGGCCACGTCGTCGAAGTTGGAGTGGTCGAGCCGCCACAGCTCCTTCAGCGTCTCCACTTTCCCCTCCAGCTCCTCGACGGCCTCGCGCGCCTCGTCGCGCTCGCGTTCCAACCGGTCCGTCTCGCGTTCGAGCCGGGAGACGGCGCGCCGGGAGCGCGCCTCGATCCGCTCCTCGCGTTTCGCCTCCTCCAGCTCCCCCTCCAGTTCAGCGATCCGCTCGTCGCGCTCGCTGAGGTCGTCCTCCAGCGACTCCGCGTGGGACTCCAGCCGGTCGACGCGTTCGCGGAGCCGCCGGATCGTCTCCTCTTCCTCGGTGCGCTCGGGCTCGGTGGGGTCCGACTCGTCCGCGTCGTCCCCGCCGTCTCCGCCGTCTCCGCCGCTGCCCCCGTCGTCCTCGCTGAGGTCCGCGATGACCGACTCCACCGAGGCGCCGCCGGCGACGACGCCCGCGATCACCGCCTCGCGGTCGAGCCGCGGCGGGGTCTTCGCCGCGATCCGGTCGAACTGGTCCTCGTGGTCGTCGTAGGCGTACAGCGCGGCCGCCAGCGCGTCGCGCTCGTGGTCGTTGTCGTAGCCCGCCTCCCGGGTCCGGTGGAGCTTCTCGTCGACGGGGAGGTCCGTCGTCGGCCGCCACCCGGCGGCGTCGAACGAGCGCCGAAACTTCTCGACGGTCTCGGGCATCGGCTCCACGTCGGCGGCGACGATGATCGGGCGGCCCTGTTCGATGATCCACTCGGTCACCTCCGCGGTGTCGGCGGTCCGCGAGGAGTACAGCGCGTGGACGGTGCCGTCGAGCCCGACGACGGCCGCCGCGGTCGTCGTCCCCGGATCGATGCCGACGATCACTCGGTCGCGCCGCCGGACGAGCGGCTCGTACTCGATCCCGTCGCGGCGCTCGCGCTCGACCTCGACGCGCACGTCGCCGGCCCGCGAGTTCGACACGGGGATGTCCTCCGGGCGCGCCTCGACCGCGAACGTCGCGTTCGCGTAGCCGCCGTACTTCTCGGTCACGTCGCGCTCGAAGTCGAGGTTCGCCTCCTTCAGCTTCGACTGGACCTGTCGCGTCCGCTTCCGGACGTTGCCGTGGATCCGCCGGGTGTAGCGGTCCTGGCTCCAGCCGCCCTTCCCGGTCGATCGACCGCGGGACACCTTCACCCGCGTCTCGTCGGTGAACGCGGTCACCTCGTGGCCGACGTTGGCGGCGGCCAGCCGGGCCGACGCCTCCGCCTCCTTCATCGGCTTTTTCCCGTACGGGATCCCGTGGCGAGAGGCGACTCGCGAGAGCGGCTCCGGGCGCTCCGCGCCGGTCACCTGCACGAGCCTGGTGCCGTCGGGCAGCGACCGGAGGAAGCCCACCAGCTCGTTCTTGTTCGCCGCCAGCTCGTAGGCGTTGTCGGTGGCGACGTACAGCGGCTCGCGGTCGTCTATCAGCCGGCAGAGCTTCCGGAACGACACCACGTCGCGGGTCACCCGCGCCATCGGCCCGTCGGCGTCGGGCGCGTCCGGGTCGTCTTCGTCGACGGGATCCAGGATGACGAGGGCGTACGAGGGGTCGTCGCCGCGGACGTCGCCGCTGTGTACGTCGACGCCGAACACCGGCCGGTCGCGGGCGCGGATGGTCCGGGTTGTCACGGGTTCACGTAGGCCGTTCGCGCGTATATACCCCACGCCGAGTGTGACGGTTTCGTCGTGGGATCCGGTTCAGTAGCTCCGTTGGGACCCGACTCTTCGAACGTGAGGTCGCTCGAAACGGAGGTCGATGCGGTATTTAAAAATCGACGAGCCGCAGCGAAGATAGCTTATAAAATCGGATGCGGTGGCGCGTGCCCGTGAGCGGCCGGCAGGCCGCGAACGGCACCGCGCGAGGGAGTCGGTGGTCCGGAGCGAAGCGAAGGACCACCGACGAGGCTGGGGAGGCGTGAGGTGCGGTTGCGGTGCGGTCGGGGTGGGACTCAAAGGGGCAGCCGTGAGGCGGGCGCAGGTGACGAAAGCACCGCAGGGAGCGAACGGAGTGAGCGACCGAGGAGCGCAGCGAGCGTGCGCCCGCCTCACGGCTGGGGCTTTGGAGGTGTTCACCACAAAGGAACCAGTCATGTAAATCCGAGCGACTGGGGCTTCGGAGGTCTTCTCCGCATCGCCGCCGTTCGCTTATAAATGTCCGACTCAGTACAGGTCGTCGAGCTCCTCCTCGACGTGCCAGTGCTCGTCCGCTGGAAACTCGCCGCTCTCGACCGCCTCGCGGTACGCCGTGACCGCGTCGAGCATCTCGCCGCGCACGTCGCCGAACTGCCGGGAGAAGGGCGGCGACCAGTCGCCGAGCCCGACCGCGTCGTTGATCACGAGCACCTGCCCGTCGCAGTCGGGGCCCGCGCCGATCCCGATCGTCGGGACCTCGAGCGCCTCCGTGACGGCCCCCGCGAGGTTCGCGGGGACGTGTTCTAACACGAGCGCGAACGCGCCGGCCTCGGCGTGCGCGCCGGCGAGGTCGACGATCTCCTCGGCGGCGTCCTGATCGGTCCCCTGTCTGGCGTAGCCGCCGAGTCGGTTGACGTGCTGGGGGGTCAAGCCGAGGTGCGCCATCACCGGGATCCCGACTTCGGTCATGCGCCGCGTCATCTCGACGGTGTGTGGGCCGCTCTCGATCTTCACCGCGTCGGCGTCGGCCTCCTTCAGCAGCCGGCCGGCGTTACGCACGGACTCGGCCGGCTCGACGCCGAACGAGAGGAAGGGCATGTCGGCGACGACGAGGGCGTCCGCCGTCGCGCGGGCGACCGCCGCGGTCCGGCTCGCGATCTCGTCGAGCGTCACGGGGAGCGTGGAGTCGTAGCCGAGGACGGCGTTGCCCATGCTGTCGCCGACGAGGATGACGTCGACGCCGGCCTCGTCGACGACCGCGGCGGAAGGGGCGTCGTACGCGGTCAGCATCGTGATCGGCGCCTCGCGGTCCCGGAGTCCCCGCGTCGTGGTCATACCCGAACTCACCCGCGCGACCGGTTAAAATCGCCGGGATCCGGAAACCCGACGCGTCGGCGCCGCCCGTCTCTCTCGCGTCGCTCCCGCCCGGCGACCGCCACCGATTTGCCACTCGGCGCCCGAGGCGGAGGCGTGCAACCTGTCGAGCGGGCCGAGTTCGAGGGGGTCGACTACGGTTGGGTGATGCAGACGACGTTCGTGCTCACGATCGTCGTCGGCGCTCCGGTCGTCGCGGTCCTCTCCGCGTTCGTCACCCTCGAGTCGTGGGGGGCCCGCGCCGCCTTCGCGGTCCGCGTCGGCGCGCCGATCTGGTTCCTGACCGCCGTCGCCGTCGCGCTCTACGCGCGCCGCACCGACGCCGGCGACGGCGGCGTGACGAGAGACGACGCGGACGCCGAGAGTGAAGTGGGAAGCGCCGGCGACGGCGGAGTGGCGGGAGACGACGATGACGCCGAGGGTGGAGTGAGAATCGCCGAGGACGACGGTGACGCCGCCGAGGACGACGGTGACGCCGCCGAGGACGACGAACGCGATCGCGCGAGCGAGGGCGCCGGGAGCTAGATCAGGTCCGCCGCCCACGCGAACGCGACGCCGGCGCGCTCCGCCGCCTCCGCGTCGCGCGGCGAGTCGCCGACGAACAGCGCGTCCCCCGGCGCCGCACCGAGGCGCTCTACCGCCGCGAGCAGCGACTCCGGCTCCGGTTTGTGCGTCCCGACGGTGTCGCGGCCGACGATCGCGTCCGGATCGAGGGCGTCGCCGAGCCCGTGCGTGTCGACGGCGACCCGGCACGCCTCCTCGCAGTTGAGCGAGCAGACGCCGGCCGGCGGCGTGCTCGGCCGATCGCCCGCTCCCTCGACCAGTCGCTCGCCGAGCGGGAGCAGCGTCGAGTCGCGCGCGCCGGCCCGCTCGTGGAGCCCGATCGCCTCCTCTACCGGCTCCCGGATCCCGTACTCGTCCGACGCCTCCAGCAGGCCCCAGAGATCCCTCGTCGGCGGCTTGACCGCGTGCTTGGAGTACACGTCGAGCACGGACGACGCCACCGTCCCCCAGTCGACCGCGAGCTCGACGAGCGTCCCGTCGAGGTCGTAGACGACGGCGTCGTATCCCGCGGGACCGGTCGGTCCGCCGTCGCCGGTCGCCGGCTCGTCACCCGTCATTTGCCCAATACCCCCCGCGCGATGATCGTCTTCTGGATCTCCGTGGTCCCCTCGTAGATCTCCGTGATCTTCGCGTCGCGGTAGAGCCGCTCCACGTCGAAGTCGGTCGTGTAGCCGTAGCCGCCGTGGATCTGGACCGCCTCGTTGGTCACCGACATCGCCGCTTCGCTGGCGCGGTACTTCGCCTTCGAGGCCGCGACGCGGTTGTCCTCGCCCGCCTCGGCCTGCCGGCACGCCTCGCGCACGAGCAGGCGGGCCGCGGAGACGTCCGTCGACATCTCCGCGAGCTTATGCCGGATCGTCTGTATCTCGGCGATCGGCTCCCCGAACTGCTCGCGCTCGGCGGCGTACGACGTCGCCTCGTCGAGCGCGGCCTGCGCGACGCCGACCGCCTGCGCCGCGATCCCGATCCGGCCGCCGGTCAGGGTCCGGAACGCGGCCGAGAGCCCCTTCCCCTCCTCGGTGAGCCGGTTCTCCGCCGGGACCCGACAGCCGTCGAAGCTGATCCCGGTCGTGTCGGAGGCGCGGAGTCCGAGCTTCTCCTCTTTCCTCCCGACCTCGAACCCCTCCGCGTCGGCCGGGACGAGGAACTGAGTGATCGAGTCCGGCTCACCGGCGTCGGCCCTCGCGAAGACGATCGCCACGCCGCCCCGCTTCCCGTTCGTGATCCACTGCTTCTCGCCGTTCAGCACGTACTCGTCGGTCTCGGGGTCGTACTCGGCCGTCGTCGACATCTCCGCCGGGTTCGACCCCGCGTGCGGCTCGGAGAGACAGAACATCCCGACCGGTCGGCCCGCGGCCGCCATCTCCGGGAGCCAGCGCTCCCGCTGGGCCTCGCTCCCGAACTCGGCGATACAGGACGTGGCGAGGCAGTGGACGGACAGCGCGGTCGCGACCGCGAGGTGCCCGTACGCCAGCTCTTCGTTGACGACGGCGTACGTCGTCTCGTCGGCGTCGAAGCCGCCGTACGCCTCGGGGACGGTCAGGCCCGTCAGCCCGAGCTCGGCCAGCCCGTCCCAGGCGTCCTCCGGGAACGACTCGGCCTCGTCGGCCTCGCCGGCTCCGGGCCGGAGCTCCTCGACCGCGAACTCCCGGACGAGCTCCCGGATCGCCTCCTGTTCGTCGGTGAGCGACGAGCCGACGCGTGCGCCAGTCATGACACTCGGTTCGGTCTCACGCGGAAAAAAGGTGAGCGATCGGGGTGTGGGGTCCGACGCGGCCGCCCGCTCCCCCGAGGGCTCCTCCGCCTCCGCTACTCCCATAACGGGTACAGCTCGTCGCGAGGCGGCTCATCGATCCGATCGCCGTCGAGGAGGACGGCGCCGGCGTCGGAGGCGTCGGAAGCGTCGGAGGCGTCTACACCGCCCGCCCCGTCCGCCGCCCGCACCTCGCCGATCTCGCCGACGGCGATCCCGGCGGCCGCCAGCGCGTCGATCGCCTCGCCGACGCGTTCGGGCGGCACCGCCGCCAGCAGCGCGCCGGAGCCGAACGTCGCCAGCGGGTCGACGCCCACCGCCGCGCAGCAGGCCTCCGTTTCGGGTCGAACCGGGACCCGGTCGCGCTCGACCGCGAGGACCGTCTCGCTCGCGCTCGCGGTCTCGACGAGGGCGGTGAGCAGACCGCCCTCGGTCGGGTCGTGCATGGCGGTCGCGGCGTCGCGGACCGCGGCCGCGTCGGGGACGACGCCCACCTCGTCGAGGAACGCGGCGGCGGAATCGAGCGTCGCGGCCGACACGCCCGCCTCGGCGCACTCCTCGCGGAAGTCCGTCGCGAGGATCGCGGTCGCCTCGATCCCGGCGCCCTTCGTGAGGAGGAGCCGGTCGCTCGGCTCGGCCCCGCCGGTCGACACGAAGCGGTCCGTCGTTCCGAGCGCGGTCATCGAGCAGAGCGGGCGCTCCAGCGACGGCAGCACCTCCGTGTGGCCGCCGACGACCGCGACGCCGAGGTCGCGGGCGGTCGCGTCCACCTGCTCCGCGACCGTCCGGAGGCGCGCCGGGTCGTCGTCGGGCAGGAAGAGCGTGTGCGTGAGCCACCGCGGGTCCGCGCCGCTCGCGGCCACGTCGTTGCAGGCGACGTGGACCGCCAGTTCGCCCACGGCGTCGGCCGCCAGCGAGAGCGGGTCCGCGGCGACCACCAGCGTCGACTCCGCGCCGGTCAGGTCGATCGCGGCCGCGTCCTCGCCGTAGGCGGGTCCCGCCTCGATCGCGTCGTCGTCGGCCCCGGTCGCCGCGAGGACCGCCGCGAGCGCCTCGGGGCCGAGCTTGCCGGTCATCGGTCGCGCAGCCACGCGACGACGGCGTCGGCGTCGGCGTCGAGCCCGCCGCCCTGCGCGAACGTCGGGCCCCCGCCCCCGCCGCCGCCGAACTCGTCGGTGACCGCGTCCACGACCGCGCCGGCGTCGGGGCTCGCGCCGTCCGAGCCGCCGTCGCCGTCGACCCCGTCCGCGACCGCCACGACCACGAACGGCGCGCTCCCCGTGCCGACCGCCGCGACCGCGTCGGGCGCGTCCGCGGCCCCGTCGCCGTCGTCGAGGAGGCGCTCCGCCGGCCCCCGCAGGTCGTTCGGGTCGGCGCCGTCGACGGTCCCCACCGCCCACGTCGCCCCGTCGACATCGGTGGTCGGGAAGTCGCCGAGCCGGGCGGTCAGCAGGTCGGTCCGGGCGTCCCGGAGCTCTCCCTCCAGCCGGTCGACCTCGTCGCGGAGGCGGTCGACCGCGTCCGGGAGGTCACCGATCCGCGCGTCGAGGCTCGTCGCGGCGTCGAGCGCGGCCGCGTGGACCGCGGCGTCGTGGTCGATCGCGGTCGGGCCGACCGCGAACTCGACGCGGGTCACGCCCTCGCCGGGGTTCGACCGGTCGAGCACGGAGATCGGCCCGATCTCGCTCGTGTTCCGGACGTGGGTGCCGCCGCAGGCGGCGACGTCCCACGCGGACGCGGCGTCGCTCTCGCCGCCCGCGCCGTCTTCGCCGCCCCCGCCGCCCGCGCCGTCCTCGTCGCCCTCGCCGGCCGGGCCGTCCCCGCCGACCGTCACGACGCGGACCGCCTCGCTCCCGCTCATCGCGCCCTCCTCGGTCTTGGTGTTGAAGGCGATCCCCTCGATCGCGCGGGCCTCATCCTCCGGGAGCGTCTCCCACGAGACGGGCAGCGAGTCCCACACGGCGCGGTTGGCGAGTCGCTCCAGCTCGACGAGGTCCGCGTCGCCGATGGGGTCGGCCGTCGTCAGGTCGACGCGGACCTTCTCCGCCGCGATGTCGAAGCCGGCGTAGCCGAGGTCCTCGCAGGTCCGACGCGCGGCGCCGTAGAGCACGTGCGAGGCGGTGTGCGCCCGGGCGCAGTACGTCCGGAACGCGTCGTCGACGATCCCCGAGACCGTCTCGCCGACCGCGATCGACCCCGGCGGCTCCTCGCCCAGCACGTGGACGACCCGGCCGCCGCGCTCGGTCACGTCCTCGAGGAGGACGCCGTCGATCGTTCCCCTGTCCGCCGGCTGGCCGCCGGACTCGGCGTAGAAGAACGTCTCGCTCAGGACGACCTCGCGGCCGTCGACCGACTCCACCGTCGCCTCGAACTCCCTGACCTCGGGATCCGCCGGCGCGCGTGACGCTGTCATGGGCGACCCGTGGTCGCGGTCGGATAAATAGGTGTTCGCCTCGGCGTTCGTTTATAAATCATCCTGCGACGGCGCGTGCCGACGAGCGTCCGAGGGGCGCGAGTAGCGAGGGACCGAAGGTCCCTCTGACAGCCGGCGCGTGGCGCCGGCGATCGCACGCGCGAGGGAGGCGGCGGCCCGGCGCGGGCGGAGCCGCGCCGGGCCGTCCGCCGAGGCTGGGGAGGTGTGAGGCTGCGGTGCCGTGCGGTCGGGTGGGACTCAAAGGGGCAGCCGCGAGGGCGAGGGCGGCCGAAGTAAGCACCGCAGCGAGGGAGCGGTAGCGACCGACCGAGGAGCGCAACGAGGCCTCCGAGCCGTCGCGGCTGGGGCTTTGGAGGCGTTCAGCGTCGAGTCGCCGATCGCGTATCGCCGAGCCGCCGGGGCTTCGGGGCTCTTCACCGTCGCTTTGCACTCGGTCAGTTATAACCGAACGACCGGGACGCCGAAGACGTTCTCCGCGGCGGCGACGGGACGCGGAGGGACGAATGCCACCGTCGAGCCCCCTCCCGAGACGGCAAAAGAAGTGTCACGACTCCTCGGCGACCGATTCGCGTCGATCCCTCAGCCCTCGAGTTCGAACGCGACCTCGACCTCGGCCTGGTACTCCCGGGTCGGCGCGTTCTTGATCTCCACGCCGAACTCCTGTACCTCCGCCCAGTAGACGTTCTCGAGCGTGTCTTCGGCGCGGTCGATCGCCTCGTCCGCGGCGTCGTCGAAGCTCTCCTCGCTCGTCCCGATCAGCGTGATCTTTTTAAACACCATGTCGCGTGCTACTTGCACGCACGTTCACATAAAAGGGGTGGAGTCCCGGGGCGCCGTCAGGGACTGCCGGGCGCGCCTTCCATCACGGCGAAGTCCTCGCCGTCGGCCTCGATACCGATGACCGCCCAGTCGTACGGGGGCTTCTTGGAGACGAGGCGGTCGCGCAGGTCGCCGGCCCGGTTGCGCCACGTGACGAAACAGCGGAGCCGCGGCGTCTCGCCGCCGTCCGTCAGATACGGGTCCAGATCGTCGTCGTCCATACACAACACCGTCACGAGCACGCGTCGCCATTTCCGCTCCGCGATGAACTCCTGTCCGCCCTCGGAGACGGTGTATCCGAGTTCGCGAAAGACATCTCTGGCCTCCGTCGTCGGTGGGATGCTCGCAGTGGCCATCTACCTCATCGTTCGCCTCCATCCGTGATAAAGTTTCTCACGATTCCGCGGACGCGGTTATTCGTCCACCAACGCGGCCGCTCACGACCGTTTTCCGTCAGATCACCGTCGGCCGTCTGTGACCGGTCACTCGTGGGCGGCGTCCCACTCGTCGGGCTTCCGGATGTTGCCGCACTCCGTGCACTGGATCCGGCCCATCGTGTCCATCGCGGTGTCGAACGAGTCGCAGTTCCCGCAGCGGAACCCCCACCGGGCCGACCCGTCCGCGTCGGCGAACACGACGTAAAAGGGGCCCTCGGCGCCGCGCTCGATCATCGTCCGGTCGGTGTACACGCGCTCGCCGTCGGCCGTCGTCGAAGCGTCGAGACTCATACCAGCCCGTATTCGACGGAACCGCTTAAAAGCGAGAGTCGACGGCGGGCGGGCCGCCCGGACGCCGCGCTACGTCCGGAACGACTCGCCGCAGCCGCACTCGGAGACGACGTTCGGGTTCTCGACCTCGAAGCCGGCGGCCTGGAGGCCGTGTTCGTAGTCGAGCCTGCTCCCGCCGATGTAGTTCCGGCTCGCGGGATCGACGAACACGCGGAGCCCGTGGTGTTCGACCACGAGGTCGTCCTCTTCAGGCTCCGTGTCGAACCGCATCCCGTACGAGAGGCCCGCGCAACCGCCCTGTTGGACGAACAGCCGGAGTCCGGCCTTCTCCGTGTCGAGCCCCTCTCCCTCCAGCAGCGAGAGGGCCTCCTCCGCGGCGTCGGGCGTCACCTCGATGGCCGGGTCGCTCCCCGCTTCGACCGTTTCGGTACTCATGCGAACGCCTTCCGCTCCCACGGTAAAAACCCTGCCGGCGGATCCCCGCCGGTCGTTGCCGCTGACGGTTACGTTCCCCCGAGCGATCCCCCCCGATCGACCCGTCGACGGTTACGCGGTCGCCACTTGGTGACCGCTCCGACGCGACCGCTCCGTGGCGCCGGCTCCGCCGCGGGGACGACACGGTTTTGATTCGGTGGCGAGTGAACACGGGTATGACGGATTCGTCGCTCCGCGTCGGGCTGTTAGTCGACGGGGATCCCACGGCCGAGCAGCGCGCCGCCGCAGAGTGGATCGGGGCCCGCGACGGCGCGGCCGCCGACGTCGTCCCGTTCGACGCCCTCGACGAGCGCGGCGCGGTCGCCCCGCCGACGACGCCGACCCCCGGGGACGCGGACGGTTCGCAGTCGCTCGGCGAGTCGTATCCGGGGGCCGGCGTCGGCGACGGCGCCGGTCGGTTCGACGTCCTCTGGTGGCACCGCGACCGCCCGCTCGGCGGCGCGACTCCCCTCGCCGACGCGGCGCCCGCGATCGAGGCGTTCCTCGCCGACGGCGGGGGCCTCTGTCTCAGCCTCTACGCGTTCGCGGCGGTCGACGCGCTCTCGGTCGAGTCGGTCCCCCCGGACCGCGTCGGCGACGACGCGCTCGGGGAGCCGACGGGCGTGCTCTGGCGCTCGCTGCGCGCCGACCACCCCGCGCTCGACGCGCTCGACGGGCTCCGCCACGCGGTCCGGCGGCGCGGGACGGTGCCCGGGGTGCGATACGAGCGCGTGCTCCCCGCCGACGGCGAGCCGCTCGCCTCGACGGTCCGCGGCGGCACCGAGGTCCCGGAGGAGGTGACGGTCGTCTCGTGGCCGGCCGGCGACGGCGCCGTCCTCGGGATCGGCGCGCCCGTGCTGTTCGCCGAGCCGCCGACGGACGGCCACCCCGAGAGCGACCGGGACCTCGGCGCGACTCGGGACCGGCTGCTCGCGGGGTGTCTCCGGAGCCTCGCGTCGTCCGGTCCGGTTCCGAGTCGACCCGAGACCGCCGCCGACATGCGTCGGCTCCGCGAGCGCGTGGACGAGACGGGCGAGGACGGCCCGGGCGGCCGCCCCGCCTACCACCTCACGGCGCCCGCGAACTGGCTGAACGACCCGAACGGGCTCGTCCGATGGGACGGGCGGTACCACGTCTTCTACCAGTACAACCCCGGCGGCCCGTACCACAACACCATCCACTGGGGCCACGCCGTCAGCGACGACCTGGTCACGTGGCGCGACGAGCCGGTCGCGCTCGCCCCCTCGCCCGACGGCCCCGACCGCGACGGCTGCTGGTCGGGCTGCGCCGTCGACGACGACGGCACGGCGACGGTCCTCTACACCGGCGGGCGGGGCCGCGACCAGCTCCCCTGTCTCGCGACCGCCGACGACTCCGGGCTCCGATCGTGGGAGAAGTACGACGGCAACCCCGTCATCGAGGCGCCGCCGGCCGACCTCGACGTCTTGGAGACCGACGACTGGCGCGCGGAGTTCCGCGACCACAACGTCTGGCGCGAGGGCGACACGTGGTACCACCTCGTCGGTACGGGGCTCTCCGACGGCGGGGGCGCCGCGCTGCTGTACACCGCCGACGACCTCCGCGAGTGGACCTACGAGGGCCCCCTGCTCGCGGGCGGTCCCGACGCCGGCGCCGTCTGGGAGTGCCCGGAGCTGCTCGACCTGGGCGACCGGCGGCTCCTCCACGTCTCCGACTACGAGAACGTCGTCTACTTCCTCGGGACCCTCGAAGACGGCGAGCTCGACGTCGACGCCGAGGGCCTGCTCGACCACGGCGACTTCTACGCGCCGCAGTCGCTGGAGGACGGCGACCGGACGCTCACGTGGGGGTGGCTCCCCGAGGCCCGCGACCCGGCCGGCCAGTGGGACGCCGGCTGGTCCGGCGCGCTGTCGCTCCCGCGGGTGATCGAACTCGGCGACGACGGCGACCTCCGACAGCGCCCGGCCGCGGAGGTGACCGACCTCCGCGCGGACCGGATCGCCGACCACCGCGACGTGCGCCTCGCCGACGGCGACCGACGGCGGCTCGACGCCGCCGGGGCGACGATCGAGATCGACGCGGAGATCGCCTTGGAAGACGCCGAGGCGGTCGAGCTGTCGGTGTTCGAGGCGCCCGACCGCGCGGAGCACACGCCGATCCGCTACGAGCGCGACGGCACGCTGACGGTCGATCGGGCGCCGTCGAGCGGCGACTCCGAGGCCTTCACCGATCCGCAGTCGATGTCGGTCCCGCCGTACGACGAGCCGCTGTCGCTGCGGGTGTTCGTCGACCGATCGGTCGTCGAGATATACGCCAACGAGCGGCACTGCCTGACCAGCCGCGTCTACCCGACCCGCGAGGACGCGGTCGACGTCTCCGCGGTCGCCGAGGGCGGGCGCGCGTCGATCCCGCGGCTGACGGCGTGGCGCCTCGACGGCGCGATGGAACCGCCGGAAGACGGGGCGTCGAGCGGAGACGCCGCGGGCGACCCCGCCGCCCGCGAACAGTAGTCGTCGCCGCTTCGGTCGTCGCCCGGCCGTCGCCGCTTCGGTACTCCCCGACCGTACCCTCAGTACTCGCCGAGGTACTCGGCCCCGACTCCCGCCTTCGCCTCGGGGACGCCGCCGTCGAGGTCGTCGGGGAGCTCCGAGCCGTCCGCCACCGGGAGCGGTTCGTCGGGGGTCGGCACCCGCCAGGCGTCGAGCGTCCCGAGCAGCCGGGTGCGGTCCCCGTCGACCGCCAGTCGGAGCGTCGGCGCGAGCGTCCCGCCGAACCGGTCCCGCTGTTCGGCCTCGGGCAGCTCGGCGATCGCGTCGAGCGAGTCGCCCCCGAAGTCGTGGTAGTTGAGGAAGCTCTGGACCAACACCTCCTCCGCGTGGGGGAACGCCATCCACGAGTACGCCTGGTACGGCGCCTCCGGCGGGTTCGTCGCGACGAGTCCGGTCCCGTTGAGCGGGCGGTACGGTCCCTCGAACGCGTCGGCGACGAAGCCGTACAGCNNGGGTCGCCGGAGGGGGAGCCCGCCACTCCGACGCAGCCGTTGAACGCCCGCCGCTCCGTCGTCTCGGCGTCGTCGCCCTCACGCTCCGGCGCCGGGACGTTCGCCTCGAAGAGGAGGTGCGTCTCGCCGGTCGCGGGGTCCTCGAAGAACCATGGGTCGCGGAACGTGTACGTCATCCCGCGCGACTGCGCCTCCGTCTCGTACCACTCGCCGTCCGGCTCCAGCAGCGTCTCGTGGGTCCACGGCCCCGCGAGTTCGACCCCGTCGTCCGTCGCGGCGACCGCGCCGCCGTGCGCGACCGCGATCCGCTGGGTGTAGGTCAGCTCGTCGGCGTCGTCGCGGCCGGCGGCCGTGTAGTAGAGGTAGACGTCGCCGTCGTCGTACAGCGCGGATCCGGCCCACTGACGCTGGCCGAGCGCGCCGCCGTCGAACACCGGGCCGGCGTCGCGCCAGCGCTCGCCGTCGGCCGAGTAGAAACAGCGGATCGCGGCGACGTCGTGACGGGTGCCCGGGAGCAGGTCGGCCGTGGCGGTCAGCGAGAACGCCAGCCGCCAGCCGTCGACGTCGGCGATCTCGCCGCGGCGGTCGCGGAGCAGCCACGTGTCCCAGACGTGGAGGTCGGGGAAGGGGTCGACGGTCGGATCGCCGGCCGCCGGCGCGACGTTCCCGCGGCGGCGCTCGATCCCCGCGGCCTGATCGCGGGTCCAGCGCGATCGGGACGGCGAGTCACCTTGGGGGCGCGAATCGTCCATACGATCCGTCCGCGACGAACCGAATAAAGCCTTTTCAGTCGCTCCGACCCGGCGCCGGCGCTCGCCCGGCGGGGCCCGACGAACGACGGAGGAGAGCGACGAGCGCGCCCCCAATCTCCGGTAATAAAACGTTTTATTACGGCCGTGGTAGTTCGAACCATGACCACACGATCGACCGGCCGAACCGGCGAGGGCGACCGCGTCCGCGGCGACGGGTGGCCGCCGTGAAACGCGCGGAGCTGACCGACACGCTTGAGGACGCGGGGCTCTCGCCGTACCAGGCGGACGCGTACGTGACGGTCCTCGAACTCGGCGCGGCGCCGGTGACCCGCGTGGCCGACGCCAGCGGCGTCCCCGACCCGCGCATCTACGACGTGCTGCGGGACCTCGAGAGCGCGGGGTACATCGAGACGTACGAGCAGGAGTCGATGTACGCCCGCGCGAACGACCTGGACGAGATCACCGACGACCTGCAGTCGCGGGCGAACCGACTCACGGACGCGACCGAGGAGATCGAGCGCCGCTGGAACGAGCCGAGCGTCGAGCGGTCGACGGTGAGCATCGTCACGCGGTTCGAGACGGTGATCAAGAACGCCGACGAGTTCATCCGCGGCGCGGAGTCGCAGGTGAACGTCTCGCTCGGCGTCGACGACTTCGAGCGGCTGCGCGACGCGCTCCGCGAGGCGACCGAGCGCGGCGTCCGCGTGAACCTCTCCATCCACACCCCCGACGGGAGCGAGGAGGCCCTCCCCGACCCGGCGGAGCTGAGCGACGTCTGCTCGGAGGCGCGCCACCGGCGGCTCCCCTCGCCGTTCGCGGTGATCGTCGACCGGACGAAGACGTGTTTCGCGCCGCACGCGGGGTCGACGAACGAGTACGGCGTCCTCGTCGACGACCGGACCCACACGTACGTGTTCCACTGGTACTTCCTCACGACGCAGTGGGACACGTGGGAACCGATCTACTCGTCGATCGGCGACGAACCCCCGATCGAGTACGTCGACATCCGCTACTGCGTCCGTGACGTCGCGCCGCTCCTCCGGGACGGCGCGACCGTCAGCGTTCGAGTCGAGGGGGCCGACACCGAGACGGGCGCGGACAGGGTCGTCGAGGGTCCGATCGCCGAGGTCATCGTCACCGGCCCTGAGGACGCGACCGACGCCGAGGTCATCGCGAGCTACGGCGGACAGGTCGCGATCGTGGTCGAGACGGACGACGGCCCCGTCGAAGTGGGGGGATGGGGCGCGATGATCGAGGCGGTCGAGGCGCACCAGATCACGGTCGTAGACATCGACTGACGTAACTGTACGCGTACACGCGGACGCTCGGCGACGAGCGGGTACTCGTCGTTCTCAACTGGTCCGCGGATCGCCCGACGTCCGAGTCGACGGCGGTCGAAACCGCCGCCGCCGCGGTGATGGCGAGCAACTACCGGGGCTCGCCTTCGGATCCGTCCGGGAGCGAGTTCCGACCGTACGAGGCGGTCGTCTATCGGCTCTGAGGGACGTTCCGACTGTTCGAGAGCGAACCGGCCGGGAATCGATCGCGAGGCGGCGGTCACTGACCGCACATCGCAGAAGGGGACCACAGGGAAAATGCGAGCGGCCGCTCAGTCGGCCTGCACGCCGTCGTCGGCCGTCCCGATCTCCGAATCGGCCACGATCCCGTGCGAGATCGCGTCGCCGGAGGCGTCGTCGAACAGGTGGAGGCGCGCGCGGTCGATGACGATCTCGACGTCCTCTTCCTCGCTGATGTCGCTCGACGGGTCGACGCTCATCAACAGCCCCTGTCGCTCCTCGAAGTCGGCCGCTTCGCCCGACGCGCCGAGGATCGGCTTCAGGTAGACGAAGATCTCGTCGCCCATCGGTTCGAGCACGTCGGTCGTGACCGAGAACGTCCTGCTCGGGTCCTCGGCCTCGGCGCTGTTGCTCTTGAGGTAGATGTCCTCCGGACGGATGCCGAACTCCACCGCGTCGCCGGTCCCGACCCCGTCGATCGCCGTGGTGTCGAAGGAGATGGAGTAGCCGTTCGCGTCGAGAGTGCCGTCGCCGACGGTGGCGTCGGCGAAGTTCATCGAGGGCGATCCGATGAATCCCGCGACGAACCGGTTGGCCGGCTCGTTGTAACAGGTCAGCGGCGGCGCGATCTGCTGGAGCTGTCCCTTGTCGAGGACGGCGATCCGGTCCGACATGGTCATCGCCTCGGCCTGGTTGTGCGTGACGTAGATGATTGTCGTGTCCAGCTGCTTGTGGAGCCGCTGAAGCTCGGTCCGCATGTTGACGCGCAGCTTGGCGTCTAAGTTCGCCAGGGGCTCGTCCATCAGGAACACGTCCGGGTCGCGGACGATCGCTCGCGCGATCGCGACGCGCTGACGCTGACCGCCGGACATCTCGCTCGGCATCCGGTCGAGCATCCCCTGCATTCGGACGACTCGCGCCGCCTCGTCGACGCGCTCGTCCATCTCGTCCTGCGGGAAGTCTCGAAGCCGCAGGCCGAAGGAGATGTTGTCGTACACGTCCATGTGCGGGAACAGCGCGATGTTCTGGAACACCATCGCGATCCCGCGGTCCTTCGGCGGGAGGTTCGTCACCTCGCGGTCGCCGATCAGGATCTCACCCGACGTCGGCTTGGTGAGGCCGGCGATCGTCTCGAGCGTCGTGGACTTCCCGCACCCCGACGGACCGACCAAGCAGATGAACTCGCCGTCTTTCAGGTCGAGGTTCATGTTATCAACCGCCGTTACGTCGTCGTACCGTTTCGTGACGTCAGTAAGTTGTACTCGTGACATGTGTGGTCACTCCTTGAGTGCTCCTTGGGTGAGCCCGCTGATGATCTTGTCCTGTGCGACGACGACGAGGATCGCGACCGGAACGATCGCGATCAGACTCGCCGCCGCCTGAAGGTCGTATCGGACGGTGTACTGCGTCTGGAACGCGATGACGCCGTCGACCACCGGCGCCCACTCCGCCGCGCTGTTGCCGGTCATCAGGAACGAGAAGAAGAACTCGGTGTACACCGTAATGAAGGTGAGAATGCCCGCGGTCGCGACGCCGGGGGCGGAGAGCGGCATGATCACGCGGAACAGCGCGCCGAGCCGGGTCGTCCCCTCGACTCTGGCGGCGTCTTCGAGCCCGTCCGGGATCTGGCCGTAGAACGTCGTCAGTATGAAGATCGCCAGCGGCATCGTGAACGCGCTGAGCGGCGTGACGACCGCGCCGGGCGTCCCGTATATCTCGACCGGGAGCGTGAAGAGCCCGAGCATCGGTACCTGCTGGTTGAACGCCCGGAACAGCGGGATGAACAGCGTCGCCGGCGGGAAGAAGCTGAGCACCAGCAGCGAGAACAGGAGCGGCGTCTTCCCGCGGAACTCCAAGCGCCCGAACGCGTACCCGGCGAGGCTTCCGACGAGGAGCACGAACACCGTCACCGTGAACGCGTAAAACAGGCTGTTGAACATGAACCGCGCGAACGGGACCTGCTGGAACACTTGGATGAACACCGACAGATCGATCGTCGTCGGAAGGAGCGGGATGTCGGTCTGTCCGGGCGGCGCCATCGAGACGTTGAACAGCCAGTACAGCGGGAACAGCGAGGTCGTCAACAGCACTCCACCGAGGAACACCAACATCACGGCGTACGCCTTCTCCGGGTTCTGGATCCAGTCGTTGGCCCACCGCGCGATGCGGGATTTGTTCTCTTCGTCGCCGGTTCCGTCGCCGGAGCCGTCGAACGTTTCCGCGTCGTCGTGGTTGCGTGCGTCGATGCTCATATTACGCTAACCCCAGGCTCTGGTTGCTCCGTCGGATGAATCCGAGGTACACCATGATGAACAGTCCCACGACGATGGCGATCAGGACGCTCACGGCGGCCGCGGAGCCGTACAGCGTCGCGGACCCGAACATAAACTGCGTCACGAGACAGGTCATCGACGGGACGGTCGAACAGCCGACCGTGGTCGACTCGATGATGCCGTACACCCGGAGCGCGCCCATCGTCCGGAACAGCATCGCGACCATCAACACGGGGAAGACCAGCG
Source organism: Halorubrum sp. Eb13 (assembly GCF_002252895.1). Classification (NCBI taxonomy): domain Archaea; kingdom Methanobacteriati; phylum Methanobacteriota; class Halobacteria; order Halobacteriales; family Haloferacaceae; genus Halorubrum; species Halorubrum sp. Eb13. The sequence goes on from NZ_NHPE01000131.1 coordinate 88,940, forward strand.
GGAACGTGATGTATCGGAACCGCTGCCAGCGCGACGCGCCCATCACGTCGGCCACCTCGTAGAGGTCCTGGTTGACGCTCTCTAACCCCGCCAAGATCAGGAGGGCCATGAACGCCGAGGTCTTCCAGATGTCCGCCACCGTCACGATGACGAAGCTGTCGAAGGTGGTGTTGAGAGGCAGATTCGAGAAGATTCCGAGCTGCTGGAGGGGCTCGGTCAACAGCCCGTACCCGGGCCGGAACAGCAGGAAGAAGATCATTCCCTGAATGACGATCGGGATCGCCCACGGCAGGATGATGAGGAGCCGAACGAGCCGTCGGCCCTTGTACTCGGCTTTCATCAGCATGGCGTAGAGGAACCCGAGCAGCGTCTCGCCGGTGACGCTCAACACGGCGAACAGTATCGTCATGAACAGCGCCTGTTCCAAAACCGGCGTCTGGAACGAGGGGTCCACGAACGCCGCCGGCGCCAGCGCGTTGGTGTTCGTGAGCAGTTGGACGTAGTTCGTTATCCCGGAGAACTCGCCCAGCTGACCGCCGGTGAGCACGTCGGCGAAGAACGACATCCTGATCGCCGACGCGAGCGGCCAGAACGCGAACAGCAACAGCACGAGGAACGCCGGTACCAGCAGCAGATACGCGTACGCCTGCTCGCTCAGGTTCTCCGTCCACGTCGCGAGTCCCGTCAGGACGCCGTCTGACCCGCCCGACATCTGCGTCCTGCCCTGTTCAGTTGCCACGGCGATCAACACCCCCCGTGACTGCCCGCCGTTGTGGTACGAGCATCGCCCGCCTGTTTTCCGTGCGAATATTTATCATTGTTGGCTGTTTTACATGTATTTCGACTCCTTCCCCCCGCGACGCCGCCGGGGAGGGGAGCCGGTCAATCGGACGCCGTCACCCCGACTGCTCTTCGATTGCGGCGATCTGTTCCTGCATCGCGCTCGCGGCTTCCTCGGGCGTCTTCTCCTGTCGGAGCGCCGAGTTGACCTCGTTGGCGACGACCGTCCGCTGGTTCGGCCACACCGAGGTCGTCGGCCGCGGGATCAGGTTCTCCGCCGAGTACTGGAGCGCCTCGAAGTACGGCCCGTACGTGTCGCTCTCTTCGACGTAGCTGAACAGCTCCGGCTTCGGCGGCATGTAGTTCGCCGCGTCGAACTGCTGCTGGAGGACCGAGTCCTCCCACCACGCCTTGATCACTTCCTTCGCGGACGCCATGTTGTCGGTGTACGGGTTCATGGACATGATCCATCCGCCCTGCGCGTGCCAGGACCCGTTCGGGCCCTTCGGCAGCGGCATCACGCCGAGCTCCATGTCCGACCCCTCGAAGGCGCTCACGGCCCCGCCGATGGAGTAGGTCCAGTTGCGCTGCGTGACCGCGCTCCCGGCCTCGAAGGTGCTCTTCGTGTCGGGTTCGATCCAGCCGGCCACTTCCGGGGGGGAGACCCCAGCGATGTCCATCGGCGAGAGGCCCTCCCCGTGGATGAGGTCCACTGCGGCTTCGATCCCGTCGATCGACTCCTCCGAGTCGAGGGTGACGGGGCGGTCACCGATCGGTCCGAAGAGGTTGTCCTCACCGCCGAAGAAGGCGCCGCCCATGCTCGTGAGGAACTCGTTGAACGTACAGCAGGCCAGCCCGATGTAGTTGTTCCCCTGCCAGAGGTGACCGTAGTCCACGTCAGAGGTCTGCGCCTCGGAGACGATCTGTGAGAACTCCTCCCACGTCGGCGGGTCGGTCCGCCACGTGTCGAAGTCCGAGTCGCCGTATCCGGCGTTCCGCAGCAGGTCCTTCCGGTAGGTGATGACCGGGTAGTCCGGGAAGGTCGGGATCGAGTACAGATCGCCGGTCTCGGGGTGCGTCCCCGTGTCGATCATCGACTGGACACCTTCCTCTTTGACTCGAGAGATGAACTCGTCGTCCATCTCCTCCTCGAGATTGACCAGGTCGTCGCGGACGATGAACGGGATCGTCCATCCGTTGTCCGTCAGAACGAGGTCCGGGTCCGACTCCTCAGCGTTGATCGCGGTCCGGAGCTGCTGTTGCTTGCTGCCGGAGTCCTGCGGCGGCACGACCATCTCGATCGTGATCGAGTCGGGCACGCCCGCCTCGTGTAAGGCCTCCTCCATCCCGGCGTCGACGAACGCCGACCCCGAAAAGACCGTGACGGTCCCACCGATCTCGTCGCCCGAGGATCCCGAGTTCGATCCGTCGCCGCCGCCCCCACCGCCGGAACAGCCCGCGAGGCCGGCC
>NZ_NHPE01000122.1:0-8887 GCF_002252895.1 Halorubrum sp. Eb13
TCGCCGACCGCGGCGCCGAGGTCGTCGATCACGTCGTGACCGACGAGCACGTTGCGCGGGAGCTTGATCCACGTGGACTTGTCGAACATACCGGTCGGTCGCGCCCGCGGGCCAAAGCCGTTGTCCATGTCGGTCGGGAGCGACGCCCGCTCTCCGCGCGGCCGCCTACGCGGCGAGCGCCGAGAGCGTCGTCGCCGCGTCGTAGAGGAAGAAGACGCCGAACCCGGCGAGCACGACCGCCGAGGCCACCGCGACGAGGGGCGCGAACGTCTCGGCCCGGTTCTCGGCGGCGACGAGCCCCGCGGGGAAGCCGGTGATCCAGATCAGGATGCCCAGAAAGAAGCCGCCGATGAGCGCGGGGGAGCCGGTAGTGACGACGAAGGCGCCGGCGAGGTCCGCGCCGACGACCGGGAGTCGGGCCAGCACGTCGAGTTCGCCGGGGCGCAGCAGGCCGACGCCGACGGTGAGCCAGAACAGCACCTGGTACGGGTTCGTGAGCGCGAGTACCAGCGCCTTCCGGAACCCCTTGCCCGCCTCGATCGCCGGTTCGTTGCCCGAGGTCGGGCGGAATGACGCGCGCGCGCCTCGGGCCGCGCCGACGGCGAAGTACAGCATCAGGACGCCGCCGGCGGCGACCATCGCGGCGCGGAGCAGCGGGAGCGCGTCGACGACGGCGACGACGCCGAGGTACGCGAGGACGAAGAAGATCGCGTCGGCGGTCGCCGCGCCGAGCCCGGCCCGGAAGCCGGCGGCCCGACCGCGCAGCACCGACTCCTCGGCGATGACGGCGTTCATCGGACCGGGCGGGGCCGCGAGCGCGAGGCCGAAGACGACCCCCGCGGCGAGCGTCACGAGGAGGTTCACACCGCTCGGAACGGTCGGTTTCGTGAAAAAGTCCGCGAAGGAGCGATGAGCGTCAGCGTCGGAAAACCGACACCGACGGGCGGATGTGTCGAGCGCGACGATCGACGAGCGGATGTGTCGAGCGCGACGGTCGACGAGCGGATGTGTCGAGCGCGACGGTCGACGGACGGGTGTGGTGAGCGATGCGACCGACAAGCCGCGATCGGCGCCGCGGTCGGCGCCGCGCTCGCGGCTCAGTCCGCGTCGTCGACGCGGATCGACCGGGCGATCGCCGCCGGCAGGCTCTGCTCGCCGGTCGGCGTCCGCACGGTCACCATCCCGAAGGGGGCGACGTCGACGACCTCGACCTCGGTCCCGGGCGTGATCCCGGCGTCGGCGAGGTAGTCGAGTTCGTCCTCGTCGCGGTCGGAGACGCGAGCGACGACGACCCGGTCCCCCTCGGCGCGGTCTGAGAGCCGCGGCCCGCTCCCCTCGTCGACCGGCTCCAAATCGGCTCCGGGAATGGGGTCGCCGTGGGGGTCGACGGCGGGGTCGCCGAGCGCCTCGGCGACGCGGCGCTCGAACTCCTCGGAGATGTGGTGTTCCAGGGCGTCGGCCTCGTCGTGGACCTCGCTCCAGTCGTAGTCGAGTCGGTCGGCGAGGAACGCCTCCAGCAGCCGGTGGTGGCGGACGACCTCCAGCGCGACGGCCTCCCCCTCCGCCGTGAGCTCCGCGCCCTGATACGGCTCGCGCTCGACGAGCCCGCGGTCCTCCAGCTTCCCCAGCATGTCCGTCACCGACGGGGAGGTCTTGTCGAGGTACTCCGCGATCGCGGACGTCGAGACGGGCGGCCCCTGCTCGGACTGGAGGACGTAGATCGCCTTCAGGTAGTCCTCCATGACGTCGCTCAGCATTTATAAGCGATCGCGGCCCGCGGCTGAAATACCTACCGGGAGTGAGGAGCGGTCGGAAGCGGCGTCCGCGGCGCTCCGGTCGGTGACGCTCACTCGTCTTGGAGCTCGGCCTCCCGCAGCGCCTCGTTGAGGTCCTCGCGGACGCGCTCGCCGGTCTCGCGGTCCATCGCGGTGGTGACGATCCGGTTCTCCTGCACGCTGGAGCCGTCGCGGAGGAGCAGCCGGACGTTCCCGTTGGTGCCGGCGCGCGTCGCCTTCGCGCGGAGGCCGGTCCGCGAGCCGGTGCCCCCGGCGTCGATGGGACCCGGGACGATCTTCTTGACGTGGGGGTGTTGCGCGACCGTGCTCACCGCCTTCCGCCCCTTGCGGTCGCCGATCAGCGTCGAGTGGGAGCCGCCGATCTTCTCGCGCGGCGGGGTCTCGACCACCTCAAGCGCGCGGTCGCCGCGCCGGTCGAGCACCCACGAGACGACCGGGCTCACGTCGAGACCGCGAGTCGCGTCCGGGTCGTCGCCCGCGTCGGTCCGCGCGTCCGGGACGCGGTAGAACTCGTGGTGGACCTGCGCGCGCGTCTCACGGAGGGGTTCGCGCGCCCCGGCCGCGTAGACGGTGTCGGGGCGCTTGCGGCGGATCTCGTCGGCGACCCGACCGGCGAAGTTGCGGAGCTGGATCTCGGTGAGCTGCTCGTCGCTCTCCGGGCGGGTCGTCACCGTGGTCTCGCCGATGACCTCGTCCTCATCGAGCATCGTCAGGCGCGCGCGGTCCTCGGCGAACTCGGCGACGACGGCGTCGGCGTTGGCGGTGTTGCAGGTGAGACAGTAGTCACCGGGCTTGCGAAGCGGAGTGCCACACCGCCGACAGTTCATATCGAACGGAGGCGCGTGGCGGGTAAAAGCGCGTCCGTTCACGTCACCGCGAGCGCCTCCGTTCGCCCCGGTGCAGTGACGGCCGGACCGGGCCGCGGCGACGGTCGGTCTGCGACCCGGAGCCAACCTATATTAGTGGGGGCACGCCTGAAGAGCGGTATGGACACCGACCGATCCCCGGCGGACCCCGCGGACGGGGACACCGGGACGGAGTTCGAGGGGGCCGGGGAGGAGTCCGAACGTGCCGAGGCGGGGTCCGAACGTGCCGAGGCGGAGTCCGAAGACCCGACCGACGACGAACCGGACGGCCCGGAGGGGGACGCCATCGAAGACCGGTTGGCGCGGCTGTTTCAGAGCGGCCGGACGAACGCCATCGTCGCGTGGTCGATGGTGGCCGTGCTCGTCGGCGCCTTCGTCGAGAGCCTGCTCGGGGCCGACCTCCTTCCGATGGTCCTCGTCGCCGCCATCGCCGCCGTCGTGGTCGCGCCGGCGGTCGCGGCACGGGACCCGCGGGTGATTCCCCCGTGGGAGGTCCTCGGACTCGCGCTGTTGCCGGTGCTCGTACGCACGCTCTTCGGGGGTGAACTCGGGACGTTCGCGACGTACCTCGCGATCGCCGCGTTCGCGCTGATCGTCACGGTCGAACTCCAGATGTTCACCACGCTGCGGGTCACGCACTGGTTCGCGATCGTGTTCGTCGTGCTGGCGACGATGGCGACGGCGGCCGCGTGGACGGTGCTCCGGTGGAACGCCGACAGACTGCTCGGCACGGAGTTCCTGACGACCAACGAGGCGCTGATGATCGAGTGGATGTACGTGACGCTGGCCGGCGCCGCCGCCGGGGTCATCTTCGACGCCTACTTCCGGCGCCGCGGGGCGCGGCTGCGTCGCGCCATCCGATGGGTGGTGCGCCGATGAGCGTCCGCGGGGCCTTCCGCGCCCGCCCGTCGCTACGGACCCAGCGCCGGCTCACGAGGGGGATGCAGGTCCTCCTCGCCGCCATCGTGGTGTACGGCGTGGTCTTCGGCCAACCGAAGGCGATCACCAACGGCGGCCTCGGCCTCTTCGTTACCTTCGTGCCGGCGCTTTTGGAACGCAACTACGACATCCCGCTGGACCCGTGGCTCGGCGTGTGGATCACGTCGGCGGTGTTACTCCACACGCTCGGGTCGGCGTGGTTCTACGCACAGATCCCGTGGTGGGACCACCTCACCCACGCGCTCTCGGCGTCGCTGATCGCCGGCGCGGGGTACACGACGCTGCGGGCCATCGACCTCCACAGCGACGAGATATCCATCCCCTCGCGGTTCGCGTTCGTCTTCATCCTCGTCGTCGTCCTGGCGTTCGGCGTCGTCTGGGAGCTGTTCGAGTTCGCGCTCGACATCGTCGCCGACGAGACGGGGGTCTCGATGCCGCTGGCCCAGTTCGGGCTCGACGACACCGTGCTCGACCTGATGTACAACTCCGTGGGGGCCTTGGTCGTGGCGACGTTCGGACAGGCGCACCTCACGGGCGTCGCGGAGCGGGTCCGGGAGGGGCTGTACGGGGCGTTAGACGAACGGTCCTAGCGCAGACACGCCGCCACGACCCGCAGCGCGGCCTCGCCGCGGACCTCGTTCGCGAGCAGCGGCACGCGCTTCACGTCGCGGCCGCGGAACAGGTCCGTGGCACGCCGGAGCGCGGACTGCTGGACCTCCCACCGCCGCGCGCAGAACTCGCAGGTGTCCGGGTTCGGCTCGACGATCCACGCGGGGTCGACGTCGGCCACGTCCCCGACGCCCTCCATCACGCGATTGACGACCAGCGTGTTCACCGGAATCCCGAACTCGTCGAGGCGGGCGACCAGGCGCTCCGACTCGACGACGCTCATCTCCTCGGGGATCGTCACGACGCGGAAGTCGGTCTGTGCGGGGTCCCGCAGCACGGCCCGGAGGCGCTCGATGCGCTCCTGCAGCTCGTCGAGGTCGGCGGTCGGGTCCGCCTCGTCGTCCCCGGCGCCGAACATCCCCTTGAGCCCGTCCATCATCCCCGAGAAGCGGTTGCGGAGCTTCATCACGCGGCCGATCATCGAGTCCATGATCTCGGGCAGTTGGAGGAGCCGGAGGGTGTGCCCGGTCGGCGCGGTGTCGACGATCACCCGGTCGAACCGCGGGTCGTCGAGGTACTCCAGCAGCTGGCGCATCGCGGCCGCCTCGTCGGCGCCGGGCATCGTCCCGCCGAGCAGCGAGCCGATTCCTTCCTCGCCGTCGGGGTCGCCGTCCGGGTCGGCGCCGCTCATGCCGCCCATCCCGCCCATCGCCTCGCCCATCTCGCCCATGCCGCCGAGGGGGTCGCCGTCCGCGCCGAACATCCCCTCGTCCATCGCGTCGTCGGGGTCGATCTCGGCGGCGAACAGCGGCATGTCCTCGCGGATGCGCGTCGGCTCCGCCGGGATGTCCGTCTCGTAGGTGTCCGAGAGGGAGTGCGCCGGGTCCGTCGAGACGACGAGCGTGCGGACGCCGCCCGCGGCCGAGGAGAGCCCCGTCGCGGCCGCCATCGTGGTCTTCCCGACCCCGCCCTTCCCGCCGTAGAGGACGTACTCGGGGGCGTCGACGCCCTCGGGGAGGTCCGTGGCGGCGTCCGTCTCGGCCGGGAGGTCGGCGTCGGTGGCGTCGGTCTCGTGACCGCCGGCTCCGTGCTCGCCGTCGTCCGCGGCGTCCTCGTCGCTCTCGGGCTCCTCGACGCGATCCACGGGTTCGACGTCGATGTCGTCCATACCGGGTCGTGGGCGCGGCGCGTTTGTGTACTCGTCGGTCTTACGAAGGGGACTCGTGGGAGTCAGATCGTGGAAAATAGACAATCAGAGTGACTGTCGCTATCTCGGCGAATGACGTCAAAGCCCCAGTCGCTCGGTTGGAAATGGTTGACCGCGAATCGGCGGTGAACACCTCCAAAGCCCCAGTCGCGAGGACTCGATGGGCTCGCTGCGCTCCTCAGTCGCTCGTTTCACTCGCTCCCTGCGGTGCTTGCATCGCCCGTCTTCGTCCTCGCGACTGCCCCTTTGAGTCCCATCCACCCGCAACCGCACCGCAGCCTCACACCTCCCCAGCCTCGTCGCTCACTTCGTTCGCGACTCCCTCGCGCGTGCTGCTCGGCCGCGAAGCGACCTCGCAGGCACGCGCCACTGCACCGCCGTTCGTTTATAAATAATCGCCGCTTCCGTCTAGCGGTGTTTATATATCGCGTCTACTCGCCCGTACCCTCGCGCTCGACGGCCATCCCGAGGTCGGCCATCGCGTCGAAGAAGTCCGGGAACGAGACGTCGACGTGCTCGCCGCCGCGGATCGTCGTGGTGCCCTCGGCGGCGAGCGCGGCCACGGCGAGCGACATCACGATCCGGTGGTCGGCGCGGCCGTCGACGGTCGCCCCCCGCAGGTCGCTCTCGGACCCGTGGATCGTCAGGACGTCCGGCTCCTCGGTCGTCTCGGCGCCCATCTTCGTCAGCTCCTCGGCCATCGCGGCGACGCGGTCGGTCTCCTTGTACCGGACGTGCTCGCAGTTCGTGATCCGGGTGTCGCCGTCGGCGACCGCGCCGAGCGCGGCGATGGTGGGGAGGAGGTCGGGCGTGTCGCCCACGTCGACCTCGACGCCCGAGAGGTCCGAACGTCGGACGGAAATGACCCCCTCGTCGCGGTCCCACTCGACGTCGACGCCCATGCGCTCCGCGATGTCGACGATCGCGGAGTCACCCTGCGCGCTCGGGCGAGCGCCCTCGATCCGGACGGACTCGCCGGAGCCGGCCGCGACCGCCCCGGCCGCGACGAGGTACGAGATGGACGAGAAGTCGCCGGGGACGGCGTAGCTCCCGCCGGCGGGCGCGTACGACTGGCCGCCCTCGGCGACGAACCCCGCCGCGCCGGCGGCGCCGTCGAGCGCCTCCCCGTCGGCCCCCACGGGGGTCGCCTCGACGCCGAAGTCGTCGAGCAGTTCGAGCGTGATGTCGACGTACGGCGCCGACTTGAGGTCGGTCGTCAGATCGATCTCGATCCCCCGGTCGGTGACCGCGCCGGCCATCAGCAGCGCGGTGACGTACTGCGAGGAGACGTCGCCCGGGATCGCCACCTCGCCGCCCGCGAGGGGCCCGGAGATAACCAGCGGCGCCTGGCCGTTACCCCGGGTCGACTCCGCGCGGACGCCGAGGTCCGTGAGGGCCGTCAGGAGCGGCCCCTGCGGGCGCGACCGGAGCGACCCGTCCCCCGTCAGCACCGTCGCGCCGTCGGCGAGCGCGGCCGCGGCCGTGACCAGCCGCATCGTCGTCCCGGAGTTCGCGCAGTCGATCACGTCGTCGGGGACCGCCGGCCGGCCGTCGAAGCCGTCGACTGAGAGGGACTCGGCGCCGTCGGGGACGAGCGCGTCGGTGTCGGCGTCGGCGACGTCGCTCCCGGACTCCGGCCCGACCGCGCCGCCGAAGGCGGTCACGGCGCGGGCGGTCGCCCGCGTGTCAGCGGAGACGAGCGGGGACCGCACGGTCGCGCCGTCGCTGTACCCGGCGGCGAGCAGCGCGCGGTGCGTGTAGCTCTTCGAGGGCGGCGCGCGGGTCGTCCCCCGCACGGTCGAGTTGGTGACGTGGACGTCCATACCACCTCTGCCGGGCGCGGCGACAAGTCGGTACCGGACGCGGCACGACTCGTCGCGGGGCGAACGGCCGCGGACGCGGTCGATCGGTTCCGCCGCGGCGCCCCGGCGCACCCTTTATACCACCGGGAGCGTTAGCGTCGCGTATGCCCCAGTGTGAGATGTGCGGCGCCGACCAAGCCTCGCTGACGACGACGAAGGTCGAAGGCGCCGAACTGGAGCTGTGTAGCTCGTGTACGGACTTCGGCACAGAGGTCCGCGACGAGTCCACCGGCTCCGGTGGCAGCAAGTACTCCACGAGCTCGAGCACCGGGAAGTCGTCCGCCTCAGGCTCGTCGTCCGGCGCCTCGGGGTCCGGCGGCTCCTCGGGCGGCTCGACGCGGCCGCGCGACATGTTCGACGACATGGACGAGATCGCCACCGACTACGACGATCAGATCCGGAACGCCCGCGAGTCCCGCGGGCTCAGCCAGGAGGAGCTGGCCGACCAGCTCAACGAGAAGGCCAGCCTCATCCGCAAGCTCGAACGCGGCGACACCCTCCCGACCGACGAGGTCCAGCGGAAGCTGGAGCGGGCGCTCGACATCTCGCTCGTCGAGGGCGAGTCCGTCGAGGACGCCGACTGGGACGGCGGCGACTCGGGGACGATGACGCTCGGCGACGTGGTCAAGCGGAAGGACTGAAGACACCGTCGCGCGGCGTTCGCCGCTCCGCTCTTATTCGACGCGTAGCCGCATCCCGACGAGCAGGACCGCGAGCAGTACGAACGCGACGAGCGAGAGGTTCGGGATCGTGAGTCCGAGGGACGGGCTCTGCCACTGAACGGTCGCGCACGGACCGCCGAGCGTGCACTGTCCCTGCGTCGCCTGGAGGTACGAGTGGTACGCCGAGAGGGCCAGTCCGGGAGCCACGAGCGGGAGCGCGGTTCGCGAGACCGCCGGCCGTGCCTCGACCGTCGCGACGCCGAGCACCGCGACGAGCGGGTACATGAGGATCCGCTGGTACCAACACAGGTCGCAGGGCGCGAGCCCGAGCCCGAGGCTCAACCAGAGGCTCCCCGCGGTCGCGACCGTCGCGACGAGCGTCGCGGCCGACAGCCAGACCGTCGCCTCCGAGGGGCGGCCGGTCACACCGTCGCTCCGCCGTCGTCCGTCTGCTCCGATCCCCCGTACCGCTCCGCCAGGTAGTCGATGATGTAATCGACCGTCTCGGGGTCGTAGCTCCAGAAGCCGAAGAACTCGCCGGGCGCGCGCTCCTCGGCGAGCAGCGCGCACTTCGCGTCGTCGTAGCCGCCGCCGTCGTACGCGACGAACCACGTCTCGCGGATCTCGGCGGTCTCCCCGACGTGGACCGTGTAGTGTTCGACGTCCGGCGGGTCGCCCTCGTTCGCGGCGTACGCGTGGACGCTGAGCCGCTCCTTCTCGCCTAAGAGGTCGTACGTGTCCGCCTCGCCGGTGAGGACGTCGAGGGTCTGGAACCCGGCGTGGAGCTCGCCGTCGCCGACGCGCCACGCGCGGTCCTCGATCTCCCGGGACGCGGCGACCATGTCCTCCCGGGAGTAGGACGTGAACATCGTCTCATCGAGGTGGTCGAGGATCGGCTCGCCGACCCGCTGCCGGTCGGAGGGGCCGGGCTCCCGCCCGTCCGACG
>NZ_NHPE01000140.1:0-95665 GCF_002252895.1 Halorubrum sp. Eb13
GCGCTCTCCGGCTCCGACGTTCAGGACATGGAGGGGCTCGAGGGACAGGAGTTCGACGACGACACCCGCAAGATGCTCGGGCTCGACGACATCGACGAGATCCTCGGGCAGATCGAGGAGTCCGCCGAGATGGACGTCGAGGAGCTGGAGAAGGAGGCCGAAGCGGTCAAGGCCGGCGGCGCCGGCGCGGACATCAAGTCCGCGGACGAGGTCATTCAGGAGATGGACGAGGAGCCAGTCGACGAAGAGGTCGAGCGCGAGACGTAAACTACCCCACCCTACTCCCTCGGCGCTCCGCGCCTCGGTCCTTGAGGGTGTCGTCAGAACGTGCCGCGTTCTGACTGCTAACCAGAAATCAGAGATTTCTGGTGATGAGGCTTTGATGTAGACTCCCGGCAATCAGTCGCCAGCAATAGGCTGGTGACTCTCACCGTTCAACGTCCCACCATTCACACGCACGTCTACTTGTGCGTCTCCGCTCCCCGACTTGGGCGAGGAACGGAGTCTGTGTGTCCGCTTTCGAGCGTGCCGTAGCCCGATATTCTTTGCGCCGTTGTAATCCGCGTTCACCTCATACCCACACTTCTGGCATTCAAACTGTTCTCCATGGCGGTTATTCTCGTGCGTGAACCCACAGTCCGTCCGAGAACAGCGTTGGGATGTGTGGCTCGGCTCGACCTGTTCCACGGAGACACTCTGTTTAGGGGCTTTGTAGGAGACGTACTCAAACAAGCGTCGGAACGCCCAGACGTGGTGCCACTCTGCCTGTGGAAGTCGTTCTCGAATGTCGCTCAAGTCTTCGAACGCGATCACGTCGCAGTCGTGTTCGACGGCTTCCGAGACGAGTTCGTTGGCGATCGTGTGGATATACTGTTTGCGCCAGGCTTCTTCACGCTTCCCGAGGCGAAGCAGGGCCTTGTGTGCGGCCTGCGTGCCGCGCCGTTGCATCTCGCCACGTCGCTTCTCGAACTCACGACACCAGTGGTCGTAGTCGTCCCCCTGCCAAAACGTGCCGGTTGAGGACACAGCGAGGCTATTGACGTCCTCAGAAATCGAAGATTTCTGATGGGCTGCGCAAGAGCTTCGCTCTTGCGAACGCCGAGGTCGATACCGAGGACCGTTTGGTCGGAGCGCCCGGTATCTTCCGAAACCCCATCACAGTCTGTCCGTCGCATCGAAATGTTGAGATAGAACTCGTCAGTGGCCGTGTCGTACCGAAGCGTACTCTCGCGGAACTCGTAGTTCTCGGAGAGTACGTACCGCTCGTAGGGCGTCGGACTGTCTGCCGGGAGAACGAACGACGGTTCGACTCGGCCCTCAACAGTTGCCAGCGACACCTTGTTCCGGTAGAAGGTTGCGCTCCGGGTGTCGTAGTCCATCGTTTCGGCGGTGAACGTCGGTTGAGAGACGCGCTGTCCCTTTTTCCACCGTTCGACACACGCTTTGACCGCTTCGACAGCGCGTTTGATAGCGGCTTGGACAAGTTGGGCCTGTAGGTCTGTCTCCTCTCGAAGTTCGGAATAGAGCGCGTCACGAACCTCTCGCTTGTTGGTCTTACACTCGGTGTAGGAGGTGTCGGACCAACAGTAGTCGGCGGTTCGGTTCGCGCAGTACAGGTATTGCTCGGCGGTTCGGTGGAGTGCGTCGCGTTGCTCGTCGGAAACGGCGAGTTTCACGACGGCGGTTCGACGCACATCCCTGTTTTCAGAGGGTACCCGACGGTACTTATAAACACGGGAATCGGTCGGTCGCAGTGTGGCGGTTGTGTCGTACCATGTCGGTTTCTTCCCCGACCTACTCGCTCACTCCGTTCGCTCCTTGAGGTCGGGGGCTCCACCTCGAAAATCCTGATCGGCCGCGACGCCGATACCGCCGTCGCCAGCGATACGTATCTCCCGTATCGCCGCCCGAACGACCGGATATTCTGACGCTGCCCCGAACGAAGTGCTTTTGCCGCGCGGCCGACTATCCTCTCGCGTGACTGATGGGTTCGACGGACGGAAGCGCGAGACGCTCCGGCGGTTCGCCGCCATCGGAGCCGCCGCGCCCTTCGTCGGGACCGCGAGCGCCGACGGCGGCGACGACGCCAACGAGACCCGCGAGGCGATCCGCGGCTACGTGCCGACGACCCCCGGCGCCCACTTCTCGAAGCTCCGCGACGACCTCAGGCTCGGGACCGGCGAGGCGCAGTACCACCTCCGAAAGCTGGAGGAGGCGGGCGAGATCGAGTCGACGAAGGACGCCGACTACCGCCGGTACTTCCCGGCGGGTCGGTTCGACGACCTCGACAAGCGAGCGCTCGGGTACCTCCGACGGGACACGCCCCGCGGGATGGTGCTCGCGCTGTTGCGCGACCCGGACGCGACGGGAGCGGAGCTCGCGGCCGCGCTGGACGTGTCGCGGCCGACGATCAGCGCCGCGGCCGGCGCGCTCGACGACGCCGGCTTGCTCGACCGGACCGACGGCTACGTGCTGACCGAGCCGGAACGGCTGCTCACGCTCGTGGTCCGATACGCCGACTCGTTCGACGCCGACGCCGTCGCGTTCGCCGACGACGCAGCCGAAATCGTCGCTTACGACCCGTAATCGACTGCCCGTAGTCGACGGGCTGTAGCCGACAACCGTAGCCGACGATGCTATTCTCCGACCCTTCCCGCCTCTACTCCGTCACCATCCACGTCGTGCCGGAGGAGTACCCCCACTTCTCGACATCGATGTCGGCGGCCGCCTCGGCGACGGCGCCCATGTTCGCGCCGACCTCCTTCGCGGAGAGGTCGAGGTCGTCGGCGATCAGCCGCGACTTGAAGTACGTCCGGTCGCCGGCGTTCTCGCGCAGGTAGCGCAGGATCCGCGCCTGCTTCGCGGAGAGGCCGGCGGGTTCGACGACGACGGCGTCCGATTGGACCGTGCTCATACCCGATACAGGCGACGTCCGCCCATAAGCGGGTTGGTAGACCCGGTTAACACGCCGCAGTCGGGTGATTCGTCCCCGAAAAAAGACCGTCGACCACCGGACCGGTCCCCGGTTTCGGTACGAAAACCGAACGCCGCGGGACCGAGACCCGTCGCCGACTCAGTACAGGTCGGACACGAACGGGCCGAGCGCACCCGCCACCGCCGTCGCCAACGCGTCGGCGCGGTCGACTCGGCCGGCCGTCAGCGCCCCGGCGGCGCCGCCGCGTTTCGCGACGCCGGTCGTGTCGAGCACGTCGTCCATCACGGGACCGAGCTCCTCGCCGCCGGCTATCCGCGCGCTAACGTCCGCGGGGAGCGCGACGCTCGGTCCGCTCCCGCGGCCCATCTGCGACCCGTCGTCGATCGCCGCCCACATGACGAGGAACAGCTCCTCGGCGCCGTCGAACCGCGCCACGCCGCCCTCGATCCCGACGCCGAGGTCGTACGCGCCCGCGTCGAGGACCGTCTCGGCGCGGTTCTCCGCGCCGGCGATAGTCTCTGCGTGACCGGTCGGCTGCTCGCTCACTCCGGACGGAACGGGGACCGACTCGACCGCGACGGTCGTCGGGTCCGCGGAGCGCTCGGCGGCGAGGTCCCGCCCCCGCGACGACTCGAGGACCCGTTCGACCGCGCGCCGCTTCACCGGGTTGCCGCTGCCGACGCCGACTCGCATACCGGCGGTTGGGCGACGGAGTACGAATAGCCGTCGGGTCGGCGCCGCGGGTCGGTGCCGCGGCTACGACGTCGACCCCGGGAACGCCTCCGGGTGGAACAGTTCGGCCAGTCGCTCGACGCCGTCGATCAGCGCCGGGCTCGGCTGGTTCAGGAGGGAGTCGTCGATCACGTGAACGGGCGCGTCGACGGTCCAGTCGCGCTCCGCGACGCTCGCGGGGTCGACCCGGTCGCCGTGCCCGCAGACGTGGACGACGAGGTGGTCGGGATCGGCCGCCTCGACGCTCGCGAGGGCGACCTCGCGGGAGCGCTCGCCCGGGTCGACGAACGGGTAGCCGCCCCCCGCGGCGCGCACGGCGTCGGGCACCCAGTTGCCGGCGGCCATCGGCGGGTCCGACCACTCCTCGCAGTACACCGTCGGTCGGGGGCGGTCCGCGACCGCCTCGGCGACTCGATCGAGCCGCCCGCGGGCCTCCGCGGCGAGCCGCTCTCCCGCCTCCGGCCGCCCCACGTCGGCGCCGCGGGCGGCGAACGCCTCGACCGCCTCGCCGAGCGTCGCCGGCTCGCGGTGGCGGACGTCGAAGCCGCGCTCGCGACACGCGTCGGCGAGGTCAGTCTGAAGCCCGTCGCTCGTGAGGACGACGTCCGGATCGAGGTCGGCGACGCGGTCGAGGTCGGGGTTCAGCCACCCGCCGACGGCGAGCGGGGACTCCCTCCCGTGCGCCGACCCCGCATCCGCGGGCGGGTCGCAGTGGTGGGTGACGCCGACGAGCGCGTCGGCGGCGCCGAGAGCGGTCACGGTCGCGGTCGCGCTCGGGGCCAGCGAGACGACGCGGGGCGCGGTCATGGTCGCCGACTCGGGGCGCCGACGGCCCAAGCGTTTCGGTCGGTGCGAAGCCCGCGGTGCGTCGGCCGACGGTCGGTCAGGATCGGCGGTCGTGTCGCACCTCGAAAACACGTGATAGATCGTGTCCTTTCGTCGGGTTTCCGGCGACACGTTCCGGTCGTTTTAAGTTCGGTTCTACCGTCTATCGGACAAGATCGCTCTCGGACCGTGTTCAGTTACCGAGAGAGGGTTTAGCCATGAGTGAACGATTACACACGCGGGGGAGTCGCTCCCGAACTGAGACCGACGAGAAGGAATCGGAACAGACCGACGAGACGCTGAGCTGTCCGGAGTGCGACGGCAACGTCATCAACGACGAGGAGCACGGCGAGAGCGTCTGCGCCGACTGCGGGCTCGTCGTCGAGGCCGACTCGGTGGACCGCGGGCCGGAGTGGCGCGCGTTCGACTCCCGCGAGAAGGACGAGAAGAGCCGCGTCGGCGCCCCGACGACCAACACGATGCACGACAAGGGGCTCTCGACGAACATCGACTGGCGCGACAAGGACGCGTACGGTCGGTCGCTCGGCGCGCGTCAGCGCCAGAAGATGCAGCGGCTCCGCAAGTGGAACGAGCGGTTCCGCACCCGCGACTCGAAGGAGCGCAACCTGAAGCAGGCGCTCGGCGAGATCGACCGCATGGCCAGCGCGCAGGGGCTCCCGGACAACGTCCGCGAGACCGCCTCCGTCATCTACCGCCGCGCGCTCGACGAGGACCTGCTCCCCGGCCGCTCCATCGAGGGCGTCTCCACCTCCTGCGTGTACGCCGCCGCCCGGATGGCCGGCGTCCCGCGCAGCCTCGACGAGATCGCCGACGTCTCCCGCGTCGAGAAGGCCGAGATCGCCCGGACGTACCGCTACGTCGTCCGCGAGCTCAAGCTCGAAGTGAAGCCCGCCGACCCCGAGCAGTACGTCCCCCGGTTCGCCTCCGACCTGGAGCTCTCCGAGGAGTCCGAGATGCGCGCGAAGAGCCTCCTGCGCAACGCCAAGGAGAAGGGCGTCCACTCCGGCAAGTCGCCGGTCGGCCTCGCGGCCGCCGCCGTCTACGCCGCCGCCCTCCTCACCAACGAGAAGACGACGCAGGCCGCCGTCAGCGAGGTCGCCGACATCAGCGAGGTCACCATCCGGAACCGGTACCACGAGCTGTTGGAGGCCGAGGACGGCCTCGTCGCGTAAGGCTCTCGCGTCCTCCGTTTCTGCGGCCCGTTCTCGACGCGCACGCACACAGCTAAGTCCCCGGCCGCGGAACGCCCGGGTATGTTCGAAGAGTTCGTCCTGACCGCGAGCACGGCCGACCTCTCCGAGGAGCCGCGCGCCCGCGAGCACGCCGACGCCGTGGAGTTCCGGATGGACCTCGCGGACGCCCCGCTCGTCCAGCTCGATGCCTACGACGGCGAGCTCCCGCTTCTCGTCACGAACCGCGCGTCGTGGGAGGGCGGCGAGGCAGAGGCCGTGGCACGGTACGACGAGCTCTCGACCGCGCTCGGAGACGACGCGGTCGCCGCGGTCGACGTCGAGCTCGCGGCGCTCCGCGGGAACGCGCCCCAGGGAGCGCAGTCGCACGCGACCGCGCTTCGCGACACGGCCCGCGAGGAGGGGGTCAGCGTCGTCGTCTCCGTCCACGACTTCGAGTCGACGCCGGAGCCGGCCGCGCTCGTCGACCTGCTCGGTGACGCGGCGAGCGAGGGCGACGTCGGGAAGCTGGCAACGACCGCGACCGCCCCTCGGGACGCACTCGCGATGATCGAGGCGACCCACGAGGCGACCGCGGCCGGCCACCGCGTCGCGACGATGTGCATGGGCGAGCCCGGCCGTCACACCCGCGCCGTCACCCCGATCTACGGCTCGAAGATCGGCTACGCGCCCGTCGACCCCGCGAACGCGACCGCGCCCGGGCAGTACCCGCTCGCGACGCTCCGCGGCCTCGTCGACGGACTGCGTGGCGACGATGTGGACGGGTAGATCACTCATAAACGGTAGATCACTCATAAACCAACCAGCGGCGGCGCGTGCCGGCGAGCGCCCGACGGGCGCGAGTCGCACGCGCGAGGTCGCCGGCGGCGTCGCCACCGGCTGCCAGAGAGACCTCCGGTCTCTCGCTGGAGTCGGTCGCCCGAGCGAAGCGATGGGCGACCGGCGAGGCTGGGGAGGCGTGAGGTGCGGTGCTGAGCGGGGCGGGACTCAAAGGGGCAGTCGCGAGGACGACGCCTGACGACGCAAGCACTGGAAGGAGCGAGCACCGCGAGCGACTGAAGCGCGTGGTTCGAAACGGCGGAGCCGTTTCGTCATCGCCGGAAATCAGAGATTCCCGGCTGGCAGTCAGAACGCAGGGCGTTCTGACGACATCACGAAAGGCGCTCCGCGCCTTTCGAACGACAGCGAGTCACGCGAGTCCTCGCGGCCGGGGCTTTGGAGGCGTTTGGTGTGGGGTAGTCGAAGACGTATCGCCGAGCGGCTCGGGCTTTGGAAGTGTCCACCGCGTCAGCGACGGTTTATATACAAACAGTCGGTACTAGGTCGGTGTTATCGGGTAAAACTCGTTCTCGTTCTTATAAATAGCCGTCCTGCTCACGAATCGTTTTCCCGCCCACCACGTCTGAGAGCCAAACCGCTTTAGGAAGGCCCCCGTAAGTAGAGGTAATGGCGACGTGCGACGTGTGTGGGGAGTACGAGAACCTCCCGTATCAGTGTAAGCGGTGCGGACAGACGTTCTGCGCCGAACACCGTCTGCCGGAGAACCACAACTGTCCGGGCCTCTCCGAGTGGAACGACCCGGGCGGGGTGTTCGACAGCGGCTTCGACGAGAGCGTCGAGGCCGGCGGATCGAGCGCCTCCGGCGGCGAGTCCGCGGGCGTCGCGGACCGCGTCAAGCACCGCATCGACCGCGAGACGAGCACCGGCGGCCTGGTGAGCTACTTTCGGGGCAACGCCACGTACGCCCTGTTGGCGGCGATGTGGATCACCTTCCTCGCGCAGTGGGTCGTGACGCTCACCCTCGGCGACGCCGCCCACAGTCAGATCTTCGTCCTCCGGTCGGACGCGATCGGTCGCGTCTGGACGTGGGTGACGTCCGTGCTATCGCACTCCCGACTCCAGCTGTTCCACATCATCGGCAACAGCATCGTGATCCTGTTCTTCGGCCCGCTCGTCGAGCGCGCGGTCGGCTCGCGCCGCTTCGTGGCGTTCTTCTTCGGCGCGGGGATCCTCGCCGGCCTCGGCCACGTCCTGTTCGCGGTCGCGACCGGCGCGCCGACGACGGGCGTGCTCGGGGCCAGCGGCGCCGGCTTCGCAATCTTAGGCGTGCTCACCGTGTGGCGGCCGAACATGCAGGTGCTCCTCTTCTTCGTCATCCCGATGAAGATCAAGTACCTCACGTGGGGGATCGCCCTGATTTCGGCGGTGCTCGTGATCCAGAGCGGCACGGGCGGCGTCGGCGGCATCGCGCACCTCGCGCACCTGATCGGCTTCGCGATCGGGCTCGCGTTCGGGAAGCGCAACGAGAGCCTCGCGCGGTCCGCGGGCGGTCCCGGCGGGACGAACATGGGAGGCGTGCGCGGCCCGCGCGGTCCCGGTGGCCCGGGCGGTCCCGGCGGGCGCTTTTAAATGGCCCCACCGGAGCGGTCGCCGGTCGATCCCGACGCCGTCGCGCGCCCGGAGTTTCTCCCGGACCCCGCGCTCTCCCGGGCCGAGATGGAGTCGCTCCAGCGCGACCTGGCCGCGACGGCGACGTTCGCGGACGACCACGGCATCGACCCGACCGCG
Organism: Halorubrum sp. Eb13; assembly: GCF_002252895.1. Taxonomy (NCBI): domain Archaea; kingdom Methanobacteriati; phylum Methanobacteriota; class Halobacteria; order Halobacteriales; family Haloferacaceae; genus Halorubrum; species Halorubrum sp. Eb13. The sequence continues at coordinate 8,272 of NZ_NHPE01000140.1, forward strand.
GTCGCGATCGACGAGCCCGCGGATCTGACCGAGGGGCTTCCGGACGCGCGCCAGGAGTCCCTCCCGGGTACGCACCGAGACGCCGGCGATCCCGACGCGCCGGTCGTCGTCGGCGTCGATCAGGCGTTCCTGACCCCGGACGACGGCGAGGACAGAGCGGTCTCGGCCGCGGTCGCGATCCGTGACGGCGCCGTGATCGAGTACGCGAGCGCGACCACGCCGCTCTCGATCCCGTACGTTCCGGGCCTCCTCGCGTTTCGCGAGGGGGAGCCGATGCTGGCCGCGCTCGACGCGTTAGACGCCGAGCCGGACCTGTTGGTCTGCGACGGCTCCGGCCGGATCCACTTCCGGGAGGCCGGCGTCGCGACCCACGTCGGCGTCCTGCTCGACGTCCCGAGCGTCGGCGTCGCGAAGCGCCTGCTGTGCGGCGAGCCCGAATCGACGACCGAGGAGCGGCCCGAGGGGTGGCGGACGCCGATCCGCGCGGACGACTCGGTGGAGACGATCGAGAGGGGCGCCGACGCGGGCGACGTCGCCCCCGTTATCGGTCACGCATTTCAGTCGCGGCAGTACCCGAACAGCCGCCGCGTGAATCCCCTGTACGTGAGCTCCGGACACCGGGTCTCGGCCGAGACGACCGTCGAACTCGTCGACGCGCTGTGCGCGGGGTACAAGCTCCCCGAGCCGACCCGGCTCGCGGACGCGTACGCGGACGCCGTAAAGAGCGAGTCCGACTGATCAAACAGCGAGTCCGACTGACCCGCGAGGCTGATCGGCTTGCGAATCCCTTCGACTCCCCGAGCGACCGGCGCGCCGGCCATGATATCGATTGTCACGGACCGCCGGTTTATATATCGTGGCCCGCGAACGCCAAGACATGGGAGACGAGGACACGGACGGACCGATGTCTGCCGAGGAGTTTCGCTCGCTGCGCGACGGGTTAGTGCGCCAGAGCTCCGGCGGGGGGACGACCGTTTACAAGAACGCCGCCGGCGTCGGCTGCCCGAATCCGGACTGCGACCGCGGCGTGTTCCAGACGCTGTTCGTCAGCGACCACGGCTGGCAGCAGATCGGCGCGACCCGCGACGGGATCGACCTCTGCCTGTGTAACACCGAGACGAAGCGGCTCGTGTTCATCCACGACGAGTGACGTGACAGTGACGGAACCGTGAGCGACGAGTTCGACCCGGCCGCGGCGCTGCACGAGCACCTCGCGGCCACCGAGGAGCTACCCGTGGAGCGCGAGGCCGGCTGGCGACTCGGGGAGGCACAGGCGCTGGCCGCGGAGATCGCCGACGGCGGCCTCGACGACGCGACCGTCGCCAGGCGAGCCGACGAGATCCGAACGCTGCTCGCGGAGGTCGACGGTACCGGTGACCCGGACGCCGACGACCGCGTCGCCGCCGCGCGCGAGCTCGCGACCCGGATCGCGAACCGGTCGGACGACGGATGACCGCGAGCGGGTGACCGCGGCGCTCGAACCGGAGCGCGCGTCGCGATCCCGAGGGGGTTCGACAGTAACGGTTCAGTCGTCCGCCGTCGACTCCCCGCCCGCGTCCGCCGCACACCGGTTCGGACCCAGCTCCAGCTCGATCGCCGCGGTCTCGTCCGGCGGCGACTCCACGCCGCGGTTCGCCGCGATAACGCGCTCGTAGTTCGGCGGCTTCTCCGGGAGCGTCGCCGTGATCAGGTCGACGAACGCCTCGCGGTCGAGTCCGAGCACGTCGAGCTCCCGGCGCGCCGCGCCCACCGTCGTCGTCACCGGCTCGCCGGGCTCGACGTCGCCGGTCGTCCCGTCGTTCCCGACCGCGAAGTGGCCGGGACAGACGACGACGCCGTCCGGCTCCGCGAGCAGGGTCGCGTGGAGCGAGTCGTAGAGCCGTTCGGCACCGGTCGCGGCGCCCGCGGACTCGCTTCCGCCGCCGGCCGCGTCGTCGCCGCCCGCCGCGAACTGCAGCTCCGTCCGACCGACGCTGTCGGTGAACAGCGTGTCGCCGGTGAGAACCGCCGACCGCCCGACGAGGTAGCTCGCGCCGTCATCGGTGTGGCCGGGGGTCGCGAGCGCCTTCACCGCCACGCCGCCGACGTCGAGCGTCTCGTTGCGCGCGAGGGGTTCGAACGCGTAGGCGACGTCGCGCTCGGCGGCCGCCGCGGGGAGGTAGTACGGGACGCCGAGCTCGTCGGCCAGCGCCCGACCCCCGGAGAGGTGGTCGGCGTGGACGTGCGTGTCGAGGACCGCCCCTATCGACGCGTCGCGTTCGGCGGCCGCCGCCCGCCACTCGTCGCCGTGACGCGAGACGTCGACAGCGACGGCGACGCGGTCGGAGCCGTCGGAATCAGCGACGGCGACGCGGTCGGAGCCGTCGGAGCCGTCCCGTTCAGCGTCGCCGTCCGCCGGCCGGTCGCCTACCACGAGGTACCCGAGACACCCCTTCGCGCGCCGCTGGATCTGGACGACGTCGAGCGGGTCGTCGCCCGCGTCCGGGAGCGGGACCTCGGTCCGGTCGTACACGCCCGACCAGCCCCGCATCCCGTCCGCGACGACGGTCACGTCGTCGTAGCCCGCCGCTTCGAGCTCCTCGGCGAAGTCGAGCGAGGCCTTTCCCTTCGCGCAGACGGTGACGATCGCGTCGTCCGCGTCGACCCCGGTCTCGGCCTCGAAGTCGTCGACGTCGAACTCGTGGAACGGCTTGTAGAAGTAGTGGACCGAGTCGGCGATCCGCCAGCTCTCGTAGCTCCCTCGGGGCCGCGTGTCGACGAGCGTGAACGGCCGCTCGCCGCGTCGGCGCTCGTCGATCGCGTCGCGGAACGCGTCGGCGTCGATGACGGTTGGCATGGTCGGGGATTGGCGCCGAACGGCAAAACGCTGTCCGGTGGGGTTCGGCCCGCGCCCGCGGCCGCGTCCGGCCCACGGCGGCGTCCGGTCCGCGGTCGCCCGCTCGCTCGCACTCGCGATGGACAGCCTTTAGCCGAGCGACCGGACAGGTGTGCGCATGGTCGAGGCGTTCGCGGTCGCCAGCGGGAAGGGCGGCACGGGCAAGACGACGAGCACGCTCGCGCTCGGGATGGCGCTGGCCGACGAACACGACGTCACCGTCGTGGACGCCGACACGGGGATGGCGAACCTCCTCTTTCACGCCGGGCTCGACGACGCGGCGGTCACCCTCCACGACCTGCTCGTCGAGGGGACCGCGACCGGCGTTACGGAGGCGACGTACGAACGGTTCGGCCTCTCCGTCGTCCCCTGCGGCACGTCGCTCGCGGGGTTCGAGGCGGCCGAGCCCGAGCGGCTCCGCGACGTCGTCGCCGAGCTCGCGAGCGACACCGACGTCCTCCTGCTCGACTCGCCGGCCGCGCTCGGCTCGAAGTCGGCGGTGCTCCCGGTCGTCCTCGCGGACCGGGTCGTCGTCGTCGTCGAGCCGACGATTCCCGCGCTCTCGGACGGACTGAAGGTTCAGGAGTACGCCCGCTCGTACGGGACGGAGACTGCGGGCGTTCTCTTCAACAAGGTCCGGAAAGACGCCGCCGACGTGGCCGAGCAGGCCGAGCGCCACTTCGGGGGGCCGGTGCTCGCCCGCGTCCCCGACAGCGACGTGGTCCGGGACGCGCGCCGCGCCGGAGAGCCCCTCGTCGCGCACGCGCCGGAGAGCGACGCGGCGGCCGGCTACCGACGGGCCGCGGCCCGACTCGACGTGCGCGACGGCGACGGCGACGCGGTCGCCGACCGGTTCCGGAGCGCGGTCGTGCCGGACACGCCATGACGGGGTCCGCAGACGGACCGACGGGGCCCGGGGAGTCGAACGAGGCCCCGGAGCTTCGGATCCCCCGCGGGACCCTCCTCCGGTCGCGCGTCGTCTCCGACGTGGCCACGACGCTCTCGCGGGCGCTGGACCGCGGTCTGACGGGCTACGCGACGATCGTCCCGCAGGAGACGCTCCTCCTGGAGGGGGACGCGCGCGGCGTTCTCACCTTCGCGGACGGGGTTCCCGTGCTCGCGTACAACACCGTCACCGACAGCGGCGGTCCCGACGCCCTCGCGGAGCTCGCGGTGCCCGGCCCGTACCGCGTCGAACTGTACGCGGTCGACGGCGGCGGGCTCGACGCGGCCCACGAGGCAGACGCGCTCCGCGTCGCCCCGGGCGCGGCGGCGACGGAGCTCGCGGACGACCCGGCGCTCGCCGACCGCACCCGCGACGCGGCACCCGACGAGCGGCTGGACGGCCCGGGGGCGGACGACGCCGACGCCGTCGCGGCGTTCCTCGCGGACGACGACCGGATTGAGGCGATACGCGAGCAGGCGCGGGCGGAGGCGGCAGAGCGCGCCGACGAGTGGGGGCTCGACGCGGCGCTCGCGGACGAGCACCCCGGGGGCGACGACCCCAACGCCGACCTCGCGACCGCGAGCGAGTCCGGACCGGAGCGCTGATCGAGACGGGGCGAGACGGGACGGAACAGACGGGGCGAGACGGGACGGAACAGACGGGGCGAGACGGGACAGACGGGGAGAGACGGGACGGAACAGACGGGACGAGACGGAACGGGACAGGGCGGAATGAGACGGAACGGGACGGGGCGACGGGGCGGAGCGGTTTTGTCGGCCGCGGCCGTAACCGGCGCATCACGGTCCTCCGACTCCTCCGCTTGACGGCGCCCGCCGACTTCGCCGACTGGTACGCGGCGAGCCGCGCGTACACCCGCCACGTCGCCGACGGCATGGGGTTCGCGGGAGCCGACGCGGTCGACGGCGCGCGGGTCGTCGAGCGGCTCCGGACCGATCACACGACGCTGTCGCCCGCCGAAGCGCGGTCGGTCGCGGCGACGCTGCTCGCCGACGGCGCCTTCTCCGAACCGTACTGCGAGTGGCTGCCGACGTGGTACGAGCTCGCGCTGATCGCTCCGGTTCGGTACGGCGACTGGCGCCTTCGGCGCGTCGCCGCGGCGGTCGCGGGAGCCGCCGGCGTGACGGTGGCCGCCCCGCGGTTCTCCCGCCCGCGGGACGTGACCGTCGACGGCCGACCCGCGCTCGCGGGGGTCTCGGGGTTCCGTGACCGCTTCCTGCTGGCCGACGCGCTGTTACACTTGGAGTGGTTCAACCACGCCGCCGCGGCCGACGGGATCGGCGTCCCGCCCGACCTCGTCGAGCGGACTCGCGAGGAGACGGTGTCGTACTACGGGGGCGACCGGGCGTCGCTCTCGCCGCCCGTCCGTCGGTTCCAACGCCTCCTGTTCGCCGATGACGCGTGGGTCCGCCGAGTGAACGATCGGTACGACCTGAACAGCCGGCTGTTCGGCGTCTGGGAGCGGATCCTGAGCGCGGAGCGCGAGCGGCTCGCCGACGAGTGACCGTTCCGGGCGAGATGTTACAACACCTGTAACACGTTACGGGTGCTGACTCTCTTGACGGGGGGTAAGTATACGATAAACGGGGATGAAAAACGGGTACGGACCGACGGACGGTTCGTCGTTCCCTGACTGCTTCGGCCCTCTCTCGTTCGCCCTCTTCGGCCCACCTCCCCGCGTTCGATCCGTTGACCGACCGTGACGTCCGGTTTCGGTCGCCGCCCTCGGCGCACCCGTAACTCGCGACTGAGTAATCTTTTATTCACCGAAGTGTCGGCCGGAAGCTTCATAGGTCGGCTCGCGGATCCTCCGGGTACACGAATGGCAGTACTCTGGCTGGAGGACGTTGACGCCGACGACGTCGGGACTGTCGGCGGGAAGGCCGCGTCGCTCGGTGAACTCATCGGCGCCGGACTCCCGGTTCCCCCGGGATTCGCCGTCACCGCGGGCACGTACCGGACCTTCATCGAGGAGGCGGGGATCGACGAGGAGCTGTTCTCGGCCGTCGACGTCGATCCCGAGGACTCCGCCGCGCTCCGCGCGGCCGAGGAGCGGGCGGAAGAGCTCATCCTCGACACGCCGTTCCCCGAGGAGGTCCGCGAGGAGATCCTGGAACGGTACCGCTCGATGGGCGGCGAGGAGGAGGCGTTCGTCGCCGTGCGGTCCTCGGCGACCGCCGAGGACCTCCCGGACTCCTCGTTCGCCGGGCAACAGGAGACGTTCCTCAACGTCCGCGAGGACGACCTGCTCCGCCGAGTGAAGGAGTGCTGGGCCTCCCTCTTCACCCAGCGAGCAATCTACTACCGGCAGCAGCGGGGGTTCCCGCACGCCGACGTCGACATCGCGGTCGTCGTCCAGCGGATGGTCGACGCCGAGAAGTCCGGCGTGATGTTCACCAGCCACCCCTCGACCGGCGACCCGCAGATCACCATCGAGGCCGCGTGGGGGCTCGGCGAGGCGGTCGTCTCCGGCACGGTCTCGCCCGACAACTACGTGTACGACCGCGAGCGCGGCGCCGTCGACCAGGTCACCGTCGCGGACAAGAAGGTGGAGATGGTGAAGGACGCCGAGACCGGCGAGACGGTCCAGCTCGACGTCGACGAGGAGCGCCGCACCGCGCGGGTCCTCTCCGACGCGGAGATCGGGGATCTGGTCGCGCTCGGCGAGCGCGTCGAGGACCACTACGGGACGCCGCAAGACGTCGAGTGGGCGATCCGCGACGGCGAGATATACATGCTCCAGTCGCGACCGATCACGACGATTCAGGAGGACGAGAGCGACGAGGGCGGCGCGGACGCGGGCGGGACCGGCGGAGAGACCCCGAGGAAGTCCACCGTCGGGGGCGCGTCGGGCCGGCCCGGCGCGGCCAACGGCGGATCCGCCGGCGCGGACGAGGACGTCCTCGCCGACGGGCTCGGCGCGAGCCCGGGGGTCGTCTCCGGCGCGGTCCGGATCGTCCACAAGCTCGACCACCTCGACCAGGTCCAGGAGGGCGACGTGATGGTCACGGAGATGACGATGCCGGACATGGTCCCGGCGATGAAGCGCGCCGCGGGGATCGTCACCGACGAGGGCGGCATGACGAGCCACGCCGCGATCATCTCCCGCGAGCTCGGCGTCCCGGCCGTCGTCGGGACGGGTAACGGGACGCGACTGCTCGAGGACGGCCAGGAGGTCACCCTCGACGGCGACAAGGGCACCGTCCGCGCCGGCGTCGACGAGGAGGCCGAGCCCGGCGAGGAGTTCGAGCCCGTGGAGGCGGCCCGCCCCGAGACGCCGGTAAAGCCGATGACGGCGACGGAGGTGAAGGTGAACGTCTCGATCCCCGAGGCGGCCGAACGCGCGGCCGCGACGGGCGCCGACGGGGTCGGACTCCTCCGGATCGAGCACATGGTGCTCTCGCTCGGGAAGACCCCCGAGAAGTACATCAACGACCACGGCGCCCGCGCGTACCAGGACGAGCTGATCGAGGGCGTGCGCCGCGTCGCCGACGAGTTCTACCCGCGGCCGGTCCGCGTGCGTACCATCGACGCGCCGACCGACGAGTTCCGCGAGCTGGAGGGCGGCGAGGGGGAGCCCAACGAGCACAACCCGATGCTCGGGTGGCGCGGGATCCGGCGGAGCCTCGACAAGCCCGACCCGTTCCGGCAGGAGCTCGCCGCGTTCGCGCGCCTCTTCGACATGGGGTACGACAACTTGGAGGTGATGTTCCCCCTCGTCAACGACGCGACCGACGTCGAAGCGATAACGGGACACATGCGCGACGCCGGCATCGACCCCGAGACGCACCGGTGGGGCGTGATGATCGAGACGCCGGCGAGCGCGCTGCAGATCGGGGAGCTGGCCGCCGCCGGTATCGACTTCGCCTCTTTCGGCACCAACGACCTCACGCAGTACACGCTGGCGGTCGACCGCAACAACGAGCACGTCGCCGGCCGGTTCGACGAGCTCCACCCCGCGGTGCTCCAGCTGATCGGCGACACGATCGAGACGTGCCGCGAGCTCGGCGTCGACACGAGCATCTGCGGGCAGGCCGGCTCCAAGTCGGAGATGGTCGACTTCCTCGTCGAGGAGGGGGTCTCCTCTATCTCGGCGAACATCGACGCCGTCCGCGACGTCCAACACGAGGTGAAGCGGACCGAACAGCGGCTCCTCCTCGACTCGGTGCGCTGAGGCCGTGCTGAACCGGATTTTGTCTCTCGGAGCTGAGAACGGAACGGTTGACATCCTCCCCGCGCTGAAGCGCGAGGTTCTCTCCTCAATTTTTCGGAACGGGTAAGACCCTCCGCGGTAACGGTTTCTTGAATGCAGCAGCCCGAGCCGCAGTCGTTCGACCGGGTGCTCTCCTCGATGTGTACCGAACCGCACCCCGCGGCCCGGGAGGCGGCCGAGCGCTACCTCGCGACGAACCCCGGCGACCCGGCCACCTACGAGGCGGTCGCGTCGCTGGAGACGCGCGCGGTCGAGCTGCTCGCGACGCTCGCGGCCCACCCCGAGCCGACCGACGCGGCGGGCTACGTCACCGCCGGCGGGACCGAGGCGAACGTGCAGGCGGTCCGCTCCGCGCGGAACCGACACGACGCGAGCGACGCGAACGTCGTCGTCCCCGAGAGCGGCCACTTCTCGTTCCACAAGGCCGCGGAGCTGCTCGACGTCGAACTGCGGACGGTCCCCGTCGACGACGACTACCGGGCCCGGACCGACGCGGTCGCGGCCGCCGTCGACGACGCCACCGCGCTGGTCGTCGGCGTCGCCGGCAGCACGGAGTACGGGCGCGTGGACCCGATCCCGGCGCTGACCGAGATCGCCCACGACGCCGGCGCGCTGATGCACGTCGACGCGGCGTGGGGCGGGTTCGTGCTTCCGTTCGCCGACCGCGCGTGGTCGTTCGGCGACGCCCCGATCGACACGCTGACGATCGACCCCCACAAGTTCGGACAGGCCCCCGTTCCCGCCGGCGGGCTCCTCGCCCGGGAACCGGCCGCGATGAACGCGCTCGCGGTCGACACGCCCTACTTGGAGACGCGGTCGCAGGCGACCCTGACCGGCACCCGGAGCGGCGCTGGCGTCGCCGGCGCGGTCGCCGCGATGGAGGCGCTGTGGCCCGACGGGTACCGCGAAGCGAGCGAGCGCGCGACCGACGACGCCGCGTGGCTCGCCGAGGCCCTCGCCGAGCGCGGCTACGACGTCGTCGAGCCGACGCTCCCGCTCGTCGCCGCGGCGCTCCCCGAGGCCGAGTTCGACGCGCTCCGAGAGGCCGGCTGGAAGGTGTCGCGGACGGCCGCGGGCGAGCTCCGCGTCGTCTGCATGCCCCACGTGACGCGCGACGCGCTTCGGGCGTTCGTCGCCGACCTCGACCGGATCCGCGCGTGAGCGACGCCCGACTCGGCGCGCCCGCTCCGCCGCCGCCGAGTTCGATTCACTCCCCGCCGCCGCCGAGTTCGACTCACTCCCCGTCGCCGGCGTACGTCTCCAGCGAGGCGAGCCGCCCGTCCGTGACGTCGAAGACGTCGACGAACGCGAACACCTCGTCGCCGTCGGCGTCCAGCAGTCGTCCCCGAACGGCGACGCCGGGGCCGGACGGGTACACCGCGTCGACGGCGTGGGTCGTGTCCGTCATCGGCCGCTCGTCGCGCATGAACGCCACGAAGCGGTCGCGCCCCTCGAAGGTGCGGTCCGGGCGTCGCTGGGCGAAGTCCGGGGCGAGCAGCCCTCGGAGCCGCTCGTAGTCGCCGGCGTCGAGCGCGTCGTAGTAGGCGCGGGCGAGGCCCTCGGGGTCCGCGGTCGGCGGGGCGGTCACGACGCGAGCGCCTCGAACTCCTCGGCGGAGGTGCGAGTCCCCTTCGAGATGACGGCGTCGCCGGCGCGCAGCACCGTGTCGATGTCGTGACCGATCAGCCACCCCTCGTCCGGGCGGCGGATCGCGATCACGCTCGTGGAGACGTCGGTCGTGGGGATCCCGTTCGTCACGCTCGTGCCCGCGAGGTCGCTCCCCTCCCGGACCACGGTCCGCGTGATGATCTCGTCCGACTCCTGGACCGCCATCTCCACGACTGGGTGGACGCCCAAGTTGCGCCTGACGCCTTCGGTGATCTTCACCGCGGCGTCCGAGATCTCCTCGGTGGCGACGCCGAGGTGGATCAGCCCGCGGAGCGAGACGGGGTCGTCGGCCTCTCGCGCGGCGCGGAGGGTCCACGCCTCGAACCGCGACTGGAGCGCGTCGACCTCGATCTCCAGGTTGGACACCTCCTCCGCGAGCTCCTCGTTGTTGAACAGGATCGAGCCGTACGCCAGGTCGACCGCGAGCTCGGAGAGGTTCTTCATCAGCACGATCGAGTCGACCGCGCGTTCCAGGTCGTCGATCGCGGGCTCGACCGGCTCCGCCGGCTCGAACGGCTCGCCCGCCAGCTCGGGGTACGCCTCGACGACGCCCGTCTCCGGGCCGCGGAGGAGCGTCACGTCGCCGACCTCGATCCGCGTCTTCGGTCCGGGGTTGAGGATCCAGTCGTCGTCGCGCCGGATCGCGATGACTCGGACCCCCGTCTTCGACTCCAAGTCGATGTCCTTGAGCGTGCGACCGGCGTAGCCGGAGTCCGACGCGACGGTGCCGCGGACGAGCGTCTCGACGCCGCCCGTGAGCGCGCCACGCATCGCGTCGGGGAGGCCGATCTCATCGGTGATGATCTTCGCGATGTCGCCCGCGGCGTCGGAGATCTTGTCCGCCGCGCCGACCACGCCGAGCACCGGCGCGAGCGTCTCGGCCTCGTCGGGGCTCCGCGCCGCGAGCATGAGGCTCATCCGCGCGCGCATCTGGAGGACGTCCATCCGGTGTTCGAGCTCGACGACCTCCTCGGCGATCGTCGGGCTCCCGTGGAGCACCGCCGAGTACGACAGATCGATCAGCAGCTCCGCGGTGTCTTTCATCTCCACGAGCAGGTCCTTCACGCTCGTCGGCTCGTACGTGACCGACAGCGGCGACTCCCGCCGGTCGAATCGTCCCATGCGAACACCCTCTCCGGCGCCGACTAAAAGGCTTGTCGCGGGGCGCTCCCGCCGATTGCGCGCGGGGCGCTCAGGGAGACGTCTCCGCCTCGTCGCCGGCGACGTAGGCGGGAGTCCCCCCCGCGTCGCCGTCTCTCTCCCCGTCGTTCGACACCCGCCGGGCGAGGTCGACGAGCGCGAGCCACGCCAGCAGCCGGGCCGCCCGGTCGCGCCACGTCGCCTCCCACTCCGGGTCGCGAGCGCGGTCGTGTCGCGGGACCGACTCGCGGGTCGCCTCGAACAGCGCCTCGGGCGTGACCGGGTCCTCGGGCGTGGCCTCCCGGAGAGCGGCCAGCGCCTCCGGCGCGAGCAGGACGCCCTCGCGGAGTCCCTCGCGGACCAGCTCCGGGGTCGGCTCCGCGTCGGTCCGCACGAACCCCCGCGACGTCTCCCGGACGAGTCCGAGCGCGCGGAGGAACGCGAGCCAGTCGTTCGCGACCCGCCGGTCGGCGAGCCCGCACCGGTCGCGGAGGCGGGCGCAGCAGTCGTCGGTGCTGCCGGGGACGAGCGGCACCGCGCGCTGGAGCTCGCGGAGGTCGTCGACGGCGGCCGGGGGGTCGGGGACGGGCTTGATTCGCATCGACGTCGATCCGCGACCGTCTCAGCGGTAGTCGAACGACTCGGCGAGCAGCTCCTCGTCCGTCTCGCCGACGGCGTAGACGGGGCCGTCGACGACGTCGACGGTGACCTTCGCCGGCGCGAAGACGCGCTCGTCGACCTCGTAGAAGTCCCAGCCCGCGTCCTCGAACACCTCGACGAAGGGGGTGCCGTACTCCTCGCGGGCGGTCGAGACGATCTGGTCGAAGCGGTCGTCGTCGCGCGCGACCTGCAGGTGGACCTCGCCGCCGTACGCGAGGGCGTCGTTCGTCCGACCCATCGCGAGGTCCTCGTCGCGGGTCACCGGCGCCATCGGCGCGGCGCCGGACGCGTGGAGCACGTCGGTCGGCTCGTAGCCGAGCTCCAGCAGGCGGAAGACGGCGAGCTCCGCCGCGCGGGCCGCGGTGGCGACCGAGCCGGCGGTCGAGCCGGTCGCGTACGCCGGGAGGAAGACGCCCTCGGGGTCGACCTCGGCGAGGTCGGCGACGTGCTCGGCGACCTCCTCGGTCGGGAGCGCGGTCGACTCGACGGTGAGCGTGGCGAACTCGGAGGAGTCGTAGTAGCCGACGCGCTCGAACTCCGCCTCCTGCCCGACGAGCGCGCGGGCGGGACCCGAGCCGAGCCCCTCGTAACCGGACTCGAAGTCGAGCTCCCAGCCGGCCTTCTGCGAACAGAGCAGCGCGATCGCGGGGTGGTCCGTCGACAGCTCCACGTACTGGCGGGGCGCGCCGGCGACCTCGCCCACGCGGGTGCGGAGGTTCGCGAGGCCGGCGGTCTGGATCTCGGCGAGCAGGAGCCCGGCCTCGACGCCGCCGGCGGCGTCGATCCCGAAGTCGACGACGGTGGCGCCGTTCTCCAGCTCGTAGCCGACGACGTCGAGCTCACCGGCGAAGTCGAGCGCCTCGTCGACGAGCTCGATCGCGGTCCGATTGATGCTTTCCATGCTCGATACTTTTCGCTCCCCGGTTAAGGGGTTTGTCTGTTGGCACCGCCGTCCGCGTCGCGCGCCCGTCGGCTCCGCTCAGTCGCCGTGGACTCCCGGGCTCAGTCGCCGTGGACTCCCGGGCTCAGTCGCCGTCGCCCGTCGAGATCGGTTCGACGCGGAAGACGTACCCCTCGTACGCGCTGTCCAGATTGGCCGGCCCTTCCGCGGCCGTGTGGTCCACGCAGAGGAGGGCGGTCGCCTCCACGGCGCCGGTTCCGGTCTCTTCCTGATACCGCTCGGTGACCTCGAACGCGGCCGGCTCGTCGCAGCCGCGTCGGTAACACTCCTCCGGGCCGTCGTCCGACGGTTCCGCCTCGTCGCCGCGCTCGCGGGCCTCCGAGATGTCGCGCTCGATCCGTCGGCGCTCCTCGTCGCGGGCCTGCTTGTCGCGCCCCGATTTGGTGTCCGGCATACCTGCCTCGTCACGCCTCACGGTGATAATTGTACGGTCGATCGTGACGGATCGGCGTCCGGAGTCGGTCCGCGGTTTCGCGCTACCAGAATCCGCCGTCGGAGTCGCTGTCGTCCCCGACGCCGCCCGGCCCGCTCGGCCCGCGCGGTCCGCTCGGCCGCGGGTCGGGGTCGATCTCGACCAGCTCGCTCTCGGCGCGCGGGTCGATCTCGCGTCCCTCGTCGTACCGGACGAACGAGAGGTAGAACGGCTCGCCGCAGCCGGGGTCGTCGACTTCGCTTTCCCGCTCGTCCCCGCCCTCTCCGTCGCTGGCGACCGCCCCGCCGACGTCCGGCCCGCGAACCCCGTCGTGCGGGTCCCAGACGACCCCGTCGCTCTCGCCGCAGACGAATCTGACGCCGTCGACGCCGTCCCGATCCTCGAACGGCTCCCCGGGGGCGACGTACGTCCACCCCTCGAGGGGGTACGGCGTCACCGCCTTGTCCGCGAGGTAGCCGTCGCGTTCGAGCTCGACGAGCGTCCCGCAGTGCGGACAGTAGTAGGTGACCGGATAGCTCATGGCCGACGTACGGGCGCCGTTTTTATACGCCCGTCGGCGACGCGTCGGCCTTCGCCGGCGGGGCCGGACGCCGATCCCGCCCGCGTCCGGATCAACATATTCACTACAACCCGTCACGAACCGGGTGATATGAGCTCGGACGACGTCTCCCGGCGCGCGTTCATGCGGACCGCGGGCGGCGCGACCGCTGCCGCCGGGGCGGCGACGGCGACGGCGGGGACCGCGGCGGCACAGGAGGAACAGCCGGTCTGGCCGAGCGGGGCCAGCAGCGGGAACGTCGGGTCGTATCAGGACGCCCGCGGCGAGAGCGAGGTGACCGTCTCCGTCGGCGCGGGCGACAGCGGTCTCGCCTTCGACCCGACCCTCCTGTGGGTCGACCCGGGAACGACCATCACCTTCGAATGGACGGGGAACGGCGGCGCCCACAACGTCCAGACCGTCGAGGGCGGCGGCCCGGCCAGCCTCGACAGCGGCGACCCGGTCGGCGAGGAGGGGTACACCTACGAGTACGAGACGAGCGAGGAGGACGTCGGCATCACGCACTACCACTGCGTTCCCCACACCGCGGTCGGGATGCACGCCGGCCTCGCCGTCGGCGGGGACATCGAGACCGAGTCGACGGGCGGCGGCGGCGGATCGAACGCCGTCTTCGTCCCGCAGGGCGCCCGCGCGCTCGGCATCGCCACGTTCATCGCGATGGTGAGCACGCTCGGGCTGGCGTTCGTCTTCATGAAGTACGGCGGGACGATAACCGGCGACGAGGAGTAGTCGGCGTTCGGCGCGACCACGCGGCGGTCGGCGGGCGCGTCGCCGATCCGAGATTTCGACCCGCCTTTTCAGTTCACTCGCCGAGGAGCCCGCGGTACGTCTCGACGTACCGGTCTAACACCGCGTCGCGGTCGTAGCTCGCGAACTCCCGCTCGATCGGCTTCCGTTCGAGGTCGCCGACGGCGACGAACTCGTCCGCGAGTTCGGCCGGGCCCGTGACGAGGCGGCCGCGCTCGCGACCCTCCACGAGCTCGTGGGCGCTCGAGTCCGCCTGGTACTCGACGAGGGCGACGCAGCCGCATGCGAGGGCCCACAACAGCTCGGTCGCGAACGTCTCCCACGTCGCCGTCGCGGCGACGACGTGGGTCCCCTTGTACAGCTCGACGCGCTCGCGGCGCGGGAGGTCGCCGAGGAACGACACCCGGTCGTCGATCCGGAGGTCGCGCGCGGTCGCCTCGATCCGCTCCCGCTCGGGGCCGTCGCCGACGACGGCGGCGGTCCAGTCGCGTCCGCGGAGCTCCGCGAGTCCGAGCAGGAACGTCTCGACGTTCGCGTGGCGGTCCAACCGTCGGGCGTACACCGCGTCGAACCGGTCGTCGACGCCGGCCGACTCGACGAGTTCGAAGTCGACGCTCTCCGGGACGACCCGCACGTCGTCGCCGTCGGCGCCGTGCTCGCGGACCCGCGTCTTCGTCGTCCGCGAGGGGGTCGTCACTCCGTCGGCGCTCCGGGCGAGGAATCGATAGCGGCGGGCGGCGTCCGCGGGGTGGTCGCGCCACCAGTCGACGACGACCGGCGTCCTCGTCAGCGTCCCCGCGACCGTCGCGCCGAGCCCCGGCGTCGGCGGGCTGTTGACCGCGTGGACGACGTCGGGATCGACGCGGCGGAGCGCGACGGGGAGCCGCGCCGCGAACGCCGTGGGCGACGGGTCCGTCGTCACCGACCGGTACTCGATCCCGTCCTCCTCGAAGGCGTCGTGATCGCCGCCCCACCAGCGCGCGCAGAGCCACGCGACCTCGTGGCCGCGGGCCGCGAGGCCGCGGGCGACTCGTCGCGTCCGCTCCCGGGCCGGCGTGTCGCCGTGACCCGGGGCGAAAAGCGAGGCGAACGCGACGCGCATACGGCGACCGGACGACGGGCCCGAATAAAAAGACACGGCATCGCGACGTGGTCGGCGGGGACCGGAACGCTCCGGCCACCTCCGCCACCCGAAACGGTTTCCCACCGCGGGCGGAACCGGACCCCATGCACCGGTACGACATCGAACGGTACCTCAACGTGCGGAACGCCGGCGGAGCGGACCTGGGGCCCGACGGTCGGCTCTCCTTCCTGCTGAACACGACCGGCACCGGCCAGGTGTGGTCTCTCGACGAGCCGCTGGGGTGGCCCGAACAGCACACGTTCTTCGAGGAGGCGGTCTCGTTCGTCGACTCGTCGCCCGAGCGCGCCGAGGCCGTCTTCGGGATGGACGAGGGCGGCAACGAGCGCGCCCAGCTCTACCGGCTCAACTACGAGTCCGGCGAGATCGTCGACCTCACCGAGCGCCCCGAGGCGAAGCACCGCTGGGGCGGCTGGGACTCCGAGGGCGACCGCTTCGCGTTCGCCTCCAACCGGCGCGACGAGTCCGTGTTCGACGTGTACGTGCAGGACCGCGACGCGACCGGCGACGACGCCGAGCTGGTGTGCGAGGGCGACGGCTGGCTCTCCGTCGCGGGCTGGTCGCCGAGCGACGACCGGCTGATCGTCCACGAGGCGCACTCCTCGTTCGATCACGACGTGTACACTCTCGACGTCGCGAGCGGCGACCTGACGCATCACACGCCTCACGAGGGCGACGTCCGGTACGGCAGTCCGGAGTGGGGACCGGAAGGCGAGTCGCTGTACCTCGTCACCGACCGCGACAGCGACACGCTCCGCTTGGAGCGGCTCGAGCTCGCGACCGGCGACTTCACCGTGGTCGCGTCCGGCGAGGGGTCGGCCCTCGAGGGCGGCGCCGGCGCCGACGAGTCGGACGACGCCCCAGAGAAGCCGGGCGGCGACGACGGCTGGAACGTCGACGGCGTCGCGGTCGACGAGGAGTCCCGCCGCGTCGTCTACTCGCGGAACGTCGACGGCTACACCGAGCTGACGGTCGGGGAGCTCGTCGACCCCGACCGGATCGACCCGTTCCCGGCCCCGGACCTCCCGAGGGGCGTCGCCGGCGGCGTGAGCTTCGGGCCGGACGGCGACCGCTTCGCGGTCACCGCGACCGGGAGCACCCACAACGCGAACGCCTACGTCGTCGACGCGACCACCGGCGAGACGGAGCGCTGGACCGCCGCCTCGACCGCCGGGATCCCGCCGGACACGTTCGTCGAGCCCGAGCTCGTCCACTACCCGACCTTCGACGGCCGGGAGATCCCCGCCTTCTTCTCCGTCCCGGAGACGGAGCCGCCCGAGGGCGGCTACCCCGTCGTCGTCGACATCCACGGCGGGCCGGAGTCGCAGCGCCGCCCCTCTTTCGCCTCGGTGAAGCAGTACCTGCTGAACAACGGCTACGCCGTCTTCGAACCGAACGTCCGCGGCTCCTCCGGGTACGGGAAGGCCTACTCCGCGCTCGACGACGTGGAGAAGCGGATGGACTCGGTGGCCGACGTCGAGGCCGGCGTCGAGTGGCTCCACGACCACCCCGAGGTCGATCCCGACCGCGTCGTCGCGATGGGCGGCTCCTACGGCGGCTTCATGGTGCTCGCCGCGCTCACCGAGTACCCCGAGCTGTGGGCCGCCGGCGTCGACATCGTCGGCATCGCGAACTTCGTCACCTTCCTGGAGAACACCGGCGACTGGCGCCGCGAGCTCCGCGAGGCCGAGTACGGCTCGCTCGACGAGGACCGGGAGTTCCTGGCGTCGATCTCGCCGATCAACAACATCGAGGCCATCGACTCCCCCCTGTTCGTCCTCCACGGCGCGAACGACCCGCGGGTGCCCGTGGACGAGGCCGAACAGATCGTCGAGGAGGCGCGCGAGCAGGGCGTCCCGGTGCGCAAGCTGATCTTCGACGACGAGGGGCACGGCTTCGCGAAGCTGGAGAACCGCATCGAGGCGTACCGCGAAGTCGTCGACTTCCTCGCCGAGCACGTCTGAGTCGACGCGTCTGAGATGGAGATCGGACGCGGGGTGAAGTGCGGAGCCGGCGCGGGACCGACGCCCGGGATATCGCGTCGAGCGCCCCGGGATTCGGCTCGTCGACGGGACGGTGAGGGGTCGCAGTAGTCTTATGCTGTACGACAAACATTATCTATCATGGGCATCGACGCAATCGCCGAGTCCACGGCGGCCTCGATGAGCGAGGGCCAGATGGGGGAGCTCCTCGAAGCGGAGGGGGTCGGAACGCTCGGGCTCCCGACCGACGACCTCCCGTATCTCCTCCCGATCTCGTTCGGCTTCGACGGGGACGCGACGCTGTATTTCGTCTTCTTGCTGTTCGGGTCCGAGAGCCGGAAGGAGACGCTCGTGACCGAGGCGGGACGGGCTCAGTTCCTGGTCTACCGCGCCGAGTCCATGTACGACTGGCAGAGCGTCTCGCTGACCGGCCGAATCACCGCCGTCGAGGAGGGGGAGTGGGACGAGCTCCGGAGCGCGATGGAGAACGCGTGGCACCCGAACGTCTTCTCGTCCGCGCATCCGATGCGCGGCGTCCGCGGCTACCGCTTCGAGATCGACGAGTGGACCGGGCTCCAACAGCGGGACGTCGGCGGAAAATGAGGGGCGCGACGCGCGCCGTCACCGGTCCCTAACGGGGCCGCGCCGTCATCGGTCCGACTACCAGTCCGGGCCGAAGTCCGGGTTCAGCTGGCGGTCGGTCCGACCGAGGGTGTCGATCTCCTCGACGTCCTCGTCGTCCAGTTCGAGCCCGATGCTCGCCCAGTTGTCGGCGATGTGATCCTCTCCCGTCGCCTTCGGGATGGCGGTGACGCCCTTCTCGCGGAGCCACGCGAGGCTCACCTGCGCGGCGCTGACGCCGTGCTTCTCGGCGATGTGAGTGACCGCCGGGTCGTCGAGCACGACCCCGCGGGCGAGGGGAGAGTAGGCGACGAGCTCGACGCCGTTGGCGTCGGCGTACTCGCGCAACTCCTCCTGCCGGAGCAGCGGGTGCATCTCCACCTGGTTCGCGAACGGCGCCTCGCCGAGCGCGTCGGTCGCGGCGTCGAGGTGGTGCGGCTCGAAGTTCGAGACGCCGATCCGGTCGATCAGGCCGTCGTCGCGGAGCTCGGCGAACGCGGGCAGCGTCTCTTCGGGGTCGTACGCGCCCGCCGGCCAGTGGACGTACAGTAGGTCGACGTACTCCGTGCCGAGCTTCTCGAGGCTCTCGCGGGTGGACGCGGCCACGTCCTCGGGCGCGAGCTGGTCGATCCACACCTTCGTGGCGAGGAACACGTCGTCGCGGTCGACGTCGGCCGCGGCGATCCCGTCGCCGACGGCCGCCTCGTTGCCGTATATCTGGGCGGTGTCGACGTGGCGGTAGCCGGTCTCCAGCGCGGTCTTCACCGACTCGGTGCACTGCGCCGGCTCGTCGTTCTCCCACGTGCCGAGCCCGAGCACGGGCATCCCGTCGCGGGTCGGTACGTCGAAGGACCGCTGTCGCTGTGACATGGCTCCGGGTAGTCGCGTGAGGGGAAAGTCGGTTGCGGTTCCGGTCATCCGTCGGCCCGCGCCCTCGGTTATCGGCTCGCGGGAAGCGACGAGCGATACTTGGCAACTGAGTCACAAGTATCGACGAGGGAATGGCGAGCTACTACGACTGGCTGCTCGCGGTGATCGCGGCCGCGATGATCGTCGGTGTCGGGGCGAGCGTCCACTCCGCGGTGGCCCTTCACCAGGGGCTCGCCGGCGGGAGCCTCGTGTCCACGCTCGTCCTCTACGAGATTCTCTTCCGAAACCCGCCGACCGAACCGACCCGGTCGCCGACCGCCGCGTCGGTCGCCGTCGGGGTCGGATGGCTCCTCACCGCCGTGCTGATGTACTGAGCGCGGCCTCCCGCCGCCCGTCACTCCAGCAGCGCCCGCGAGGAGTTCGTCACGACGAGCAGGCTCGACGCGCCCATCGCGACCGCGGCGAACAGGGGGTTGAGCAGGCCGGTGACCGCGAGCGGGATCGCGACCGCGTTGTACAGGAACGCCCAGCCGATGTTCCCCTTCACGCGCCGGCCGGCCGCCCGCGACAGCTCGAAGACGGTCGCGACCGAGCCGAGGTCGTCGTCGACGATCGCCACGTCGGCGGCGTCGGCCGCCATCGCCGTGCCGCCGCCGAGCGCGATCCCGAGGTCCGCGGCGGCGAGCGCCGGCGCGTCGTTGGTCCCGTCGCCGACCATCACCGTCAGCCCGCTCGCCTTCAGCCGCGTTATCGTCTCGGCTTTCCCCTCCGGCGGGACGCCCGCGAACACCGAGGAGACCGCCTCGTGCTCCTCAAAGACGGTCGCCGCGCGCTCGTCGTCGCCCGTCAGCACGACCACGTCGACGCCCTCGTCGGCGAGCGCGGTCACCGTCTCCTCCCACCCCTCGCGCAGCTCGTCGCCGACCACGACGACGCCCTCGGCGGCGCCGTCGCGCCCCACCGCGACGGGGACGCGACCCACGTCGCGCGCCTCGGCGACCGCCCGCCGGATCTCGTCGGGGACGGTCCAGCCGCGCTCGTCGAACAGGGCGGGGTGGCCCACGACCACGTCGGTCCCGTCGACCGTCCCGGAGACCCCGCGGGCGTGGCTCTCGAAGCCCTCGACCGCGAGCGCGTCGGTCGCGCCTCCGGCGTCGCCGCCGGCGGTCGCGCCGGCTCCGTCGTCGGGCGACGCCGACTCGGTCGTCCCGCCGTCGGCGACCGCCGCGGGGGCGGGCGACGCGTCCGGGTCTCCGCGAGCGTCTCCGCGCGCTCGCGCCGCGGCGATGGCCCGGCCGACCGGGTGGGCCGACCGCTCCTCCAACGCGGCCGCGAGCCGGAGGAGGTCGTCGTCGACGTCGGCGGCGATCACCTCCATCTCGCCGGTGGTGAGCGTCCCCGTCTTGTCGAAGACGACGGTGGTCGCGTCGCGGACCCGCTCGAAGACGGTGTCGTCGAAGATCACGATGGACCGCTCGAGCGCGTCGCGGATCCCGGCGGCGACCGCGAGCGGGGTCGCGAGCCCGAGCGCACAGGGGCACGAGACGATGAGCACCGTGAGCCCGACGAGCATCGCCTCGGTGACGCCGTTGCCGAGCGCGAGGTTCGCGGCGGCGGCGACGACGGCCACCGCGAGGACGACCGGGACGAAGACCGTCGCGAGCCGGTCGGCGAGCTTCTGGACGCCGTGGTTCCCGCTCTGGAGGTCCCAGACGAGCTCCGCGACGCGGTCGAGGCTGGAGCTCGCGTCGGGACCGACCGCGATCGTCAGCGAACCGTCGGCGACCACGGAGCCGCCGACCACGTCGTCGCCGGCGGTCTTCCGGACCGGCATCGACTCGCCGGTGACGACCGACTCGTCGACCGCGGCGTCGCCGGCGACGACCTCGCCGTCCACCGGGACGCGCTCGCCCGCCCGCACGAGCAGGCGATCCTCGGGTTCGAGCGCGTCGATGGCGACTTCCTCCGTCTGGGTGACGGCCCCCGCATCGGCCGCATCGGAGCCGCCGGAGGCGTCGCCGGTCCCGACGACCCGCCGAGCGCTGTCGACCTGCACCGCGGTGAGGTCCGAGAGGAGCTCCGTCGCGCGCTTCTTGATCGAGTCCTCGTAGCTGTTGCCGACGGTGACGATCACGATGATCGCGACCGTCACGTCGTAGTAGATCGACGGCGACTCGACGAATATCACCGCGAGCGTGCTGTAGACGTACGCGCTCACCGCCGCGATGGCGACGAGGAGGTCCATGTTCGGCGACCGCGTCTTCGCGCTGACGTAGGCGCCCCGCAGTATCGGCTTCCCGGTGAACAGGAGGACGACGGTCGTCAGGACCGCGATCACGATGAAGAAGTACGTCCCCGACGTCGACGACATCGCCTGGTCGAGGTACTCCAGGGTGCGCTCGTTGTAGAAGGGGAACGCGAAGTAGGTCGGATAGATGATGACGATGTACTGCAGCATGACGGCCATCCCGACGAGCACGCCGGCCGCGAGCCGGGCCGTCGCCATGTTGTCGGCCTGCCGGCGCGCGAAGGCGTCGTCGCGGGGGTACGCGCTGTAGCCGAGCCCGCTCACCGCCTCCGAGAGGTCGTCGGTCGAGACGCCGTCCGGGTCGTGGTCGATCCGGACGGTGTCCGTGACGTAGCTGGCGCTCGCGGCGCTGACGCCCTCCGTCCGGGTCGCGACCGTCTCGATGAACGCCTCGCAGGTCGCGCAGTGCATCCCGTCGACCTCGAGGAACGTCGCCTCGTGGTCGGCCGGGACGTCGTCGCCGGCCTCATCGCCCCCGGCCTCCCCGCCTTCGTCGCCCGCGCGTCGACGCTCCCGAACCGCGTCGGCGTCGACGTCGACGTCGCCGAGGGCCGCGTACACGTCTCGACAGCCGGGACAGCAGAACTCGTTGCCCGCGTCGTCGGTCACGTCGACGCCGTCGGTCGGGAGTTCACAGAGGGTGCAGTCGGGCGCGCTCATCGGTCACATCCCCCCCATCGTCCCGGCGTCGAGCGGGTTCCAGAACGGGAGCCGCGGGTGCGGCACGGAGATTCCGACCGACATCAGCCCGTGCGCGAACAGGACGTAGCCGAGCGCGACGAAGGCGACGCCGAGCAGCCGGTGGATCCGGCGCCGGTGGACGGCGTCGACGCTCTCGATCACGGTGCCGTAGAGGAAGACGGCGGGCATCGTCCCGATCCCGAGCGCCGCGAGCGCGATTCCGCCGCTGACCGCCGAGCCGCTGGCGAACGCGTAGAGGTACGCCGGGTAGAGGATCGGGCAGGGGAGGAGGCCGTGGACCGCGCCGAGCCCGACGATGCCGGGGCCGTTCGCGAGCCGGTCGACGTGGCCGGTGAGCCAGCCGGTGACTCGTTCGAGTCCCGGGAGGTGGATCCCCCCGGTCGCGCCGCCGAGCGCGTACCGAACGCCGACGAGTATCACGGCCGCGCCGACGCCGAGGCCGACGACGCCCCGGACGAGCTCCGCCGCGCCGGTCAGCGTCGCCGTCGTGACGAGGACGACCCCGCCGAGCGCGCCGAGCGCCGCGCCGATGGTCGCGTAGCTCGCCGCGCGGCCGAGGTTGAACAGCGCGTGCTGGCGGACCTCGTAGGTCGTGAGGTGGCTCCCGCGACCGTCGGAGGCCGCGGACGCGGCGGCCCCGCCGCTCGCCGCGCCCCCGCCGTCGGTCCGGCCGTCCCCCTCGCGCATCCGACCGGCGTACACCGTCACGAGCGGGCCGCACATGCCGATACAGTGGGCGCCGCCGAGCAGCCCGATGGCCAGGAACAGCAGGACGTCGGTCCCCAGAAGCGTCGAGATGTCCATGGGCGTGTGTTACCGCGTCTTGGCGTCGCGGGCGGTAATGGGTTTCGTCGGGGACGAGACCGACGGTCCGCGACGGCTGCGGCGCACGTCACTCCTCCGCGAAGACGGTCGCGTACATCCCCCCGGTCTCGTGCGGGATGCAGACGTAGTCGTAGCGCCCGGCGACCTCGAAGGTGTGCGAGAAGCGGTCGCCGTTCTCCAGTCCGCCGCCGAAGTCGGACGCCCACGCCTCGCGGGCGGTCTCCTCGTCCTCGTAGCCGCCGGAGGCGAAGTACTCCGCCGCGTCGGGGATCGCCGCCTCGTAGGCGGTCACCGTGTGCGCCCGCGAGCTCGTGTTCTCCCAGACGACCGTGTCCCCGACGGACACGGTCAGCTCGGCGGGGCGGTACCCGGACGCGACCATCCCGACGTCGTAGTCCGGCTCGCCGCCGACGCCGGCGCAGCCGGCGAGGGACGCGGTCGCCCCGGTGCCGACGCCGGCCGCCCCGATCCGCCGGAGGAACCGTCTGCGATGCATACCCGTCCTCGGGGTTTCAGTCGTTTCAATATCGCGGTTCGCCCCACCGCGTGGGAACCGTCGCGGGCCTCGGGAAGCGGCCGACCGCTCCGTCCGACGGCTCGGCTCCCGTCACGGGTCCACGAGCTCGTCGAACACCCGCCGCTGCGCGGCCGCGAGGTGCTCGGCGAACGTCGACCGGGCGATCCCCACGGCCGCCGCGACCGCCTCCGCGTCGGCCTCGCGCGGGTACTCGAAGTACCCGAGCCGGTGGGCGGTCCGGACGACCTCGCGCTGTCGGTCGGTGAGCCGGTCCCGATCGACGACGACCGGGTCGCAGTCGCCCGACGCGCCGGACCGGGTGAGCCGTTCGAGCGTGACCGACGCCCCCGTGGCCTCGACGGTCTCGACGATGTCGCCGATCGGGTCGCCGGTGGGCAACGAGAGCGTGAGCAGGATCCGGTCGGGGCCAGTCCGGACCGTGACGTCGGAGACCGGGTGGCCGAGCGACTCGATCGACCGGCAGGGGTACGGCTCCGTCGGAGGGCTCCGGATCCGGTAGACGTACTCGCCGTCGGCCGCGAACACGGGATCCGCGTCGATCGGCCGCTCTGTGCGGAACTCCGAGACGACGGCGTCGTCGAGGCGGACGCGTTCCACGCCGGTGGCGACCGTCCCGTCGGGGAGCGCCTCGGCGACCGGCGCGTGCGGCGGGTCCCGGACGGCGAGGCGAGCGCGGACGCCCCGCGACCCGCCGGCGGGCTCGTCGGGTATCGGGCCGTCGCGGTCGTCGTCGGGGGGATCGTCGGCGTGGGGGTCGGTCGAACCGTCGGCGGACGACGAGCGACGTGACCCCCGCGACATGTTCGAATTAAGCCGACGGACCGGTAAAAGAACGGTCCCGAACGAGTACGTCCGTCGACCGAGCCGCGCGTGGAATTTATAAAACCCCGTCGTGGGACGGACACGACTCTCCCGGCCGGAAACCGTTCTATCGACGATGACAGCGCGCGGGCTCGACGGGGTCTCGATCGGTATCGTGGGCGGCGGCGTCGGCGGGCTCTCGGCGGCCGCGCACCTCGCCGACGCCGGGGCCGAGGTGACGCTCTACGAGCGCCGCGAGCGCGTGGGCGGGGTGGCCGGCCGGCTGGAACGCGACGGGTTCCGGTTCGACACCGGTCCCTCGTGGTACCTCATGCCGGACGTGTTCGAACGCTTCTTCGAGCGATTCGGCCGCGAACCGGAGGACTTCTACGAGCTGGAGCGGCTCGACCCGCACTACCGCGTGTTCTGGGACGACGGGGACCGGGTCGACGTCCCCGCGGACCCGGACGCGGCCGCGGCGCTGTTCGACTCGTACGAGGCCGGCGCGGGCGACGCGTTTCGCCGGTACCTCGACGACGCCGAGACGGCCTACGAGGTCGGAATGGACAGCTTCGTGCGGCCGGGGCGGTCGCGGTTCCGCGACTACCTCTCGACCGACGTCCTCGCCGGCGGCCGCAAGCTCAACCTGTTCGACACGCTCGACGAACACGTCGCGTCGTACGTCGAGCACCCGAAGCTCCGCCAGCTGCTCCAGTACACCCTCGTCTTCCTCGGCGGGTCGCCGTACGACACCCCCGCCCTGTACCAGCTGATGAGCCACGTGGACTTCGGTCACGGCGTCTACTACCCGCTCGGCGGGATGTACGAGGTGATCGAGGCGATCGAGGCGGTCGCGACGGCGCAGGGCGCGGACGTCCACACGGGGGTCGGCGTCACCGGAATCGAGCCGGGGCCCGACGAGGTCGCCGTCGAGCTGGGCGGCGACCGCTACGTCCACGACCGGGTCGTCTGTAACGCGCCGCCCGAGCACGTCGAGCGCGAGCTGCTCCCCGAGGGCGCGGTGCCCCGTTTCGGCGACTACTGGGACCGGCGGACGTACGGCCCGAGCGCCTTCCTGCTCTACCTCGGCGTGGAGGGGTCCCTCGACTCGCTGGCGCACCACACATTGGCGCTGCCGACCGACTGGAAGCCCCACTTCGACGCCATCTTCGAGTCGCCCGCGTGGCCCGAGAACCCGACGATATACGTGAACGTGCCCTCGCGCACCGACCCGTCGGTCGCGCCGGAGGGCCACGAGACGGTCGTGACGCTCGTCCCGATCGCGCCAGGCTTGGACGACGGCCCCGACCGCCGGGCCGCGTTCCGCGAGCGCGTCCTCGACGCGGTCGCGTCGTACACCGGGACCGACCTCCGCGACCGGATCGTCGTCGAGGAGTCGGCGTCCGTCTCCGACTTCGCCGACCGGTTCGACCGACCGGGCGGGAGCGCGCTCGGGCTCGCGCACACCATGAGACAGACGGGACCGCTCCGCCCCGGCCCGCGGGTCCGGGGGGTCGACCGGCTCTACTACGTCGGCGGGAGCAGCAACCCCGGGATCGGCGTCCCGATGTGCCTGCTGAGCGGGGAGCACTGCGCCGACGCGGTCGCGGCGGACGTCGCCGGCGGTCCTTTCGACCGGCTTCCGCTGATCGGGCGATGAACGGGAGACTTTGGATCGACCGTTCATTATCGGGCCGCAGAAGCTGAGGTTTTCGAACTATTCCGCCCGAGACCGGAATCCGTTGAGAAACCCTTACCTGTCAGGTTGGTCCATTTAATTGTCCCGCGACGTAAGGAGGTACGTCGCATGATCGAAACAGCAGCGGCCGACCTACTCGCGCAGGGAATCGTCCCGCTCGAAATGACTCAAACCGACGTGTTCCAAGCGATTCAGAGCGATCAGCTCCTGAGCGCGTCGCTCTGGATAAACATCGCCCTCGCGGGCCTGTCCATCCTCCTGTTCGTGTACATGGGCCGGAACGTGGAGGACCCCCGCGCTCAGCTGATTTTCGTCGCCACGCTGATGGTACCGCTGGTGTCGATATCGAGCTACACCGGACTCGTCTCCGGACTCACGGTCAGCTTCCTCGAGATGCCGGCCGGACACGCGCTGGCCGGTCAGGAGGTGCTCACTCCGTGGGGCCGGTATCTCACGTGGGCGCTGTCGACGCCGATGATCCTCATCGCGCTCGGCCTGCTCGCCGGCTCGAACATGACGAAGCTGTTCACGGCCGTCGTGGCCGACATCGGGATGTGCGTCACCGGTCTCGCGGCCGCGCTGACCACGTCCTCATACATGCTACGCTGGGTCTGGTACGTCATCAGCTGCGCCTTCTTCGCCGTCGTCCTCTACATCCTGCTCGCCGAGTGGGCACGGGACGCAGAGGTCGCCGGCACCGCCGAGATCTTCAACACGCTGAAGGTGCTCACCGTGGTCCTGTGGCTCGGCTACCCGATCTTCTGGGCGCTCGGCGCCGAGGGGCTCGCGGTGCTCGACGTCGCGATCACCTCGTGGGCGTACAGCGGGATGGACATCATCGCGAAGTACCTCTTCGCGTTCCTCCTCCTGCGGTGGGTCGTCGACAACGAGAGCGCGGTCGCCAAGGTGGCCTCGGGCCTCGGCTCCGCCTCCGGCGGCGCCTCGCCCGCCGACGACTGAGGCCGGCCGACCGCCCCGCGGTTCCACTCTTCCTTTTTGCCATCGCTCCGTCCAGCCGGTCGGCCGCCGGTCCGGCCGAGAGCAAAGCGCTAAACCCGCGGCGGCGGTGGAACGGGACATGAAGCAGGCCATCGTCGCCCGCACGGACATCGGCATGGGCGAGGGGAAGCTCGCCGCGCAGGTCGCGCACGCGTCGCTGTCGGCGTACCAGGACGCGGGGCGCCGCGCCCGCAAGAAGTGGCAGGGCGACGGACAGAAGAAGGTCGTGCTGAAGGGCGACTCCGAGAGCCAGCTGTTCGCGCTGGCCGACAAGGCGGAGACGGAGGGGATCCCGTACGCCATCGTCCGAGACGCGGGCCACACCCAACTGGAGCCGGGGACCGTCACCGCGCTCGCCGTCGGGCCCGCCCGCGACGACACCGTCGACCGCGTGACCGGCGACCTCTCGCTGTACTAGATGGCCTCCGAACGCGACCTCCGCGAGGCGCACCCGACCGAGCGCGCGGTCGGCATGGACTACTACGTCAGTGACGCCGACGGGATCGGCGGCCGGCTCCGGGAGTCTCCCGAGGACTTCCGCGTCCGCGAACTGGAGGCGTTCGAGCCGGAGCCGCTCGGCGCAGACCGCGGGAGCTACCCCGAACTTGTCGTCCGCGTCACGCTGCGCGACTGGGACACGAACGACTTCGCGCGCCGGATCTCCGACGCGCTCGGGATCAGCCGCGAGCGCGTCTCGTGGGCCGGCACGAAGGACAAGCGCGCGGTCACGACGCAGCTGTTCACGCTCCGCGAGGTCGACCCCGACGACCTCCCCGCGATCCGCGGCGCCGAGATCGAGGCGCTCGGTCGGGCCGGCCGGCGGCTCTCCTTCGGCGATCTGGCCGGCAACGCCTTCGAGATCCGGGTCGCCGACGCGGTGGGGGAGGCGCCCGGCCGCGTCGCCGACGCGGTGCGCGACCTCCGTGGGTTCGCGGGCGACGAGAGCGACTCGGTCGACGCCGCGAGCGCCGACGCCGACCTCGCGAGCGGCGCGACCGTCGGCGTCCCGAACTACTTCGGCCAACAGCGGTTCGGAAGCCGGCGGCCCGTCACCCACGTCGTGGGGCTCGCGATCGCCCGGAACGACCCGCGCGAGGCGGTCCGGCTGTACGCGGGTAACCCCGCCGAGACGGAGCCTGACGACACGCGGGCCGCGCGCGACCGCGTCGACGCGGCGTTCGGCGTGAACCCCGAGGTCGCCGGGGAGGGTATCGCGGGCGGGGCGGCCGCCGCCGACGTCGCCGACGCCGAGCGCTCCGCCGCCGACGGTACCGGCGACGGCGACTGGGGCGCCTGCCTCGACGCGATCCCGGGCAAGCTCCGGTTCGAGCGCTCGATGGTCCACCGGCTCGCCGACCGCGGCGTCGCCCCCGACGCGCCGCCAGACGACGAGGACTGGTGGCACGCGCTGGAGGCGGTGCCGTCGAACCTCCAGCGCCTGTTCGTCAACGCGGCCCAGTCGTTCCTCTTCAACCGGATCGCGAGCGAGCGGCTCCGGCGCGGCCTCCCGTTCGATCGCCCCGTCGCCGGCGACGTGGTCTGCTTCGCCGACGGCGACGCCCCCGACGAGCTGTACGCCCCCGATACAGACCGACTCCAGCGGGTCGACGCCGACCGCGTGTCGGTCGTCTCCCGGCACTGCGAGCGCGGCCGGGCGTTCGTGACGGCTCCGCTCGTCGGGACCGAGACCGAACTCGGCGACGGCGAGCCCGGCGAGATCGAGCGCGAGGTCCTCGCCGACGCCGGGATCGAGCCCGGCGACTTCGCGCTCCCCGGCGAGTTCGACTCCGCGGGCACGCGCCGGGCGCTCCTCCTGCGCACCGACCTCGACGTGGCGTTCTCGGACGGAGACCCCCGGTTCGCGTTCGCGCTCCCGAGCGGATCGTACGCGACCGTGCTGCTCCGGGAGTTCACGAAGAGCGGGCCGCTCGACCTCTGAGCGGGGTGCGGACCCTCGACCGATCCTCGTTCGTGCATTACCGAGGCGTCGAGAGCGTCGAAAACACCACGATACTGCGGCCCGTTCCGAGCCGTTTTTGTGCGGGAGCCGTCAATCGGGGCCATGACCCGGATCGTCGTCATCGACCTCCACGGCCAGTTCACGCACCTCGAGCGGCGGGCGCTCCGCGACATCGGCGTCGACACCGAGATCGTCTCGGCCGAGGAGCCGGCCGACGAGGTGGAGGCGGACGGGGTCGTCCTCTCCGGCGGCCCCGACATGGACCGCGTCGGCAACGCGCCGGACTACCTCGATCTGGACGTCCCCGTCTTCGGTATCTGCCTCGGGATGCAGCTGATCGCGGCCGAGCTCGACGGCGAGGTCGGCGGCGGCGACTACGGCGGCTACGCCGACGTCGACGTGGAGATCGTCGACGACGAGGACCCGCTCGTCGGGTCGCTCGCGCCCGACACCCGCGTGTGGGCCTCGCACGCCGACGAAGTGAAGTCGCTCCCGGAGGGGTTCGCCCGGACCGCCACCTCCGACGTCTGCGGCATCGAGGCGATGTCGAACCCGGAGGCCGACCTATACGGCGTCCAGTGGCACCCGGAGGTCGCCCACACCGAGCGCGGCGACGAGGTGTTCGAGAACTTCGTTTCGATCTGCGAGTCGGCGTAGACGCTCCCCCCGTTTTCGGCCCCGCTCACTCTTCCACCCGCGCGGTCAGTACCGGCGCCTCGCTGTGTCGCACGACCCGCTCGGCGACCGACCCGGCCGCGATGAACCGGCCGACCCCGGTCCGACCGTGCGTCCCCATCACGATCAGGTCGGCCCCGTAGTCGTCCGCGGCGTCGAGGATCGCCTCGTGCGGCCGGCCGCGCCGGAGGTGCCTCTCGACCGGAACGCCGCGCTCCGCGCCGGCCGCGGCGACGGCGTCGAGCGCGCGCTCGCCGCGCTCCTCCTCGCGCTCGACGACCACGTCCCAGCGGTCGGCGCCGGCGATCGTCTCGTCGACCACGAACAGCGCGTGGATCCGCGCGCCGGCCAACTCGGCGATGCTGCCCGCGTGTTCGACGGCGTCATCGCTCCCGGGACTCCCGTCGGTCGCACAGAGGATCTCGTCGTACATCGCGGCCGAGTCTTCCCCCGCGGCTCAGAGTCGGTACCGGTGGACGTGTTCGGTCCCGCAGCTCGGGCACTCACGTCGGTACTCGACGGTCCCGCCGGTGGTGACCGCCTCCCACTCGCCCTCGTCGTCGACGAACCCGCACTCCTCGCAGGCGAGGGCGCTTCCGTCGAGCCGAGCACGGAGCCGATCGAACGCCGACGTGCCGCCGTAGCTCGATGACATGCGGTAACAGTTCACAATACTTCGATTAATAGCTGTCGGTGAGGGTCCCGTGGGGACCGCGCCGCTCCCGTGCGTCGCTCTCGGACCCGTGACGCGCGTCGAGGCCGCGACGGTCGGACCCGTCGTCGGGATAGTCGGACCCGTCGTCAGCGTAGTCGGACCCGTCGCCAGGCTCGTCGGACTCGTCGAAAAGCGGGAGGAAACGACCGCTTACTCCGCGAACAGCTCATCGACCGCCTCGCCGGCGGTCTCGGCCGCCTCGCGGGCGACCGCGTCGGGGTCGGGGTCCTCCGGGGCGTTCAGGTAGACGTCGACGTCGAGCACGCCCTCCTCGAACGTCACCGTGACGTCGAGGTCGGTCACCGCCGACTGGTCGTAGTGGGCGAAAATGACGCCCTCCGCGGCCTCGGCCGCGGTGCGGACCACTTCGTCGTCCGACGGCTCGTCGCTCATCGAACGCTTACGCGCCGCCCGCGCCCGGACCGCCCGGGCCCATCGGACCGCCGCCGCCGGCGCCGCCCTGAAGCATCTGCTGGAGCTCGCCCTGCAGGTCGTCGAACTGCTCCTCGACGCGCTCCTCCTGTTTCTGGAGCTGCTCGACGCGGACCTCGAGCGAGTCGACCTTGTTCTCGAGGTCGTCGTAGGCGGACTCGTAGTCCGTCTCGACGAGGACCTCGCCGATCTCGCGGTACATTCCGGCGTCCTCGTCGACGTCTTCGAGGGCGTCGAGCGCCGTCTTCGACTCGTTGAGCGCGGTCTGCGCCTGCTCCCTCTGCTCGGCGACCTGCTGTGCGGTCTCCTGCAGTTCCTGAAGCTCCTCGATCTTCTCCTGTGCCTCGGGCGGCATGTTCCCTTGCATAGGCGAAGCGAGGCGGTCCGGACGGAAAAACCCACGTCTTCGTCCCCATCGGCCGTACCGCCGGAGAGGGACCGTGAGCGGGCGGACAGCGGGGGATCTCCGAATCGGGTCGGCGGTTACCCGCGACCGGACGCGGCCTCGACCCGCTCCGCGACCTCGACGAGTCGGGACCAGCTGTTGATCCCGGCGCGGAGGGCGACGAGGTCGTCCGCGGCGACCCGGACCCGAACCGCGTCGCCGTCGCGGGAGACGGTCGCGGCCGAGCGCGCGTCGTCGATCTCGCCGACCTCGGGGGCGAGCGCGTCGGCGACGAGCCGTGCGCGCCGCTCGGAGGGGTAGGCGAACGAGAGGACCGCCTCGTGTGCGCGGGACGCCGTCACGGTCGGATCGGCCCGGACGGTTACTCGACGTTCACTTCCTTCACGTCGCCGCCGCGCTCCTTCAGGAGGACGCGGTGGCCGCAGTACGGGCAGCGCACGCCGCCGTACTCGTCGAGGGTGACGTCGCGCTTACAGCGGGAGCACTTGTAGCTCATTACCTATTCCTCGTCGGCGAGCGCGGCGCGGATGGAGCGGCGGACGGTGCGGCCGCCGGGCGTCTCGGGGCGGTACGCGCCGCCCGTGAACGTCTCGCCGGTCTCCTCGTTCACCCAGATGCCGGTGCCCTTGCGCGTGACGTCGTCGCCGTCGACGGTCGCGTTGCGCATCTCCTCTTCGATGTCCTGGACCCGCTTGCGGGAGACCCGGCCGTAGCGAGCGCCGAATCGGCCCGCACTACCGGTGCTTCGTGCCTTGTCCTCAGCCATAGTGAGTCCGTCTACCGCCAGCGCGGGTAAAAAGGCTACGAGTCGGGGGCGCCGCGGGGGACGGGCCGACCGAGCCAGAGACGCGGAGATATCGACGCTTCGACCCCGCTGCGGGCGCTCGATTCGCGAGTCTGACATCGGTGGTCAACTGAGACACTGAAGCGGCGGCGCGCCGCCGAGCGGTCGCCATCGGCGACCGCGAGGGGCCCGCGAGGGACGCGGTGAGCGCTCGGAGAGCGCGAACCGCGAGGCTGGGGAGGCGTGAGGCGTATCACGGTGCGGTCGGACGGGACTCAGAGGGGCTTTGGAGGCGTTCGGTTTCGATCCGTTGTCGACCACGTCTAGCCGAGTGGCCGGGGCTTCGGAGGCGTTCGCTGCCGTTCCAGCGGTTACTGTTTATAAGCAATCGACCGTATCGCCGGGTCCGTACTCCGCGCATCGACCGCAACGCCTTTCACAACTAAGTAATATCACTAAGTTGTATGCAAGGATTCGACGGCTTCAGCGACGTGAGCGAGACCGACGTGACGAAGGCGATCGGCAACGAGTGGACCGACGGCTTCCTCGAGTTCACCGACTCCGAGGTGATCGTCCTCGGCGGCGGTCCGTCCGGATTGATGGCGGCCAAGGAGCTGGCCGAGCGCGGCGTGAAGGTCATGATCGTCGAGAAGAACAACTACCTCGGCGGCGGCTTCTGGCTCGGCGGGTTCCTGATGAACACCGTCACCGTCCGGGACCCCGCCCAAGAGGTCCTCGACGACCTCGACGTCGACTACGAGCCGGTCGAGGACGTCGACGGCCTCTACACGGCGGCCGGCCCCGAGGCCTGTTCCGGGCTGATCAAGGCCGCCTGCGACGCCGGCGCGCGCGTCCAGAACATGACGGAGTTCACCGACCTCGTCGTCCGCGAGGACCACCGCGTCGGCGGGATCGTGATGAACTGGACGCCCGTCCACGCGCTCCCGCGCGAGATAACCTGCGTCGACCCCATCGCGGTCGAGTCCGACCTCGTGATCGACGCGACCGGCCACGACGCGGTCGCGATCAGCAAGCTCGACGAGCGCGGCGTCCTCTCGGCGCCCGGCATCGAGCACGCGAAGGAGCACAACACCGGGATGGACCAGACCGGCGACGGCGAGTACGGCGCCCCCGGCCACGACTCGCCCGGCCACGACTCCATGTGGGTCGGCGAGAGCGAGGACCGAGTCGTCGAGCACACCGGCGTCGTCCACGACGGACTGATCGCGACCGGGATGGCGGTCGCGACCGCTCACGGCCTCCCCCGGATGGGCCCGACGTTCGGCGCGATGCTCGTCTCCGGGAAGCGCGCCGCGCAGTCCGCGCTCGACGAACTCGGCGTCGACGGCCCCGACGTCCGTCTCTCCGCGGGCGACGCGCCCGCGCCGGCCGACGACTGAGGCGCGGTCCGAGACGCGAACACCTCCCCCCGCCAACGCTCAGCGCCCCGCTGACGACGCTCCTCCCCCGACGGATTTATTATCGGTATCCGCAGAGCGACACCCATGTACTGGCGGGGCCACGTCGGCATCGCGCTGCTCGCGTACGCGCCGGTCGCGGGGGCGGTCCGGGTCGCCGGCGAGCCCGGACTGGCGGTCCTCGGCGCGGCGGTCGCCGCCGCGTGCTCGACGCTCCCCGACCTCGACCACCGACTGCCGGTCGCCCACCGCGGCCCGACGCACACGGTCGCGTTCGCCGTCGCCGCGGGGGCGTTCGCGGCGCTCGCGGCCGGGGTCGCTCTCCCTGCGGGCGCGCCGACCGGGGTCGCCCTCCCGTCGTGGACCCCGGCCTTCGTCGGCGGCGTCGCGACCCTCTCGCTCTGTTCGCACGTCGCCGGCGACGCGATCACGCCGATGGGGATCCGGCCGTTTCGCCCCCTCTCGGCGTGGCACGTCACGCTCGACCTGACGCCGGCGGCGAACCCGCGAGCGAACCGGCTGTTCCTCGGGGTCGGCGCCGCCGCCCTCGCGCTGTCGGTCGGACTCACTCCCTGACCGAACGCGTGACCGCGTCCGACGCCCGGCGAACGTCACGAACGTTCACTCGCTCCCGACTCAACCGTGTGCCTTTTTGCGGGCGTGCGCCGAACCCGGCGGTATGCGCAACGCAAAGATCGTCTGTACGATCGGTCCCGCGTCGGACGACCGGGACGCGATCCGCGCCCTCGCCGACGCGGGGATGTCCGTCGTCCGGCTGAACGCCAGCCACGGGACGACGGCCCACCGCGAGAAGGTCATCGAGCGGGCCCGCGCGGTCGACGACGCGATCGATGACCCGCTCGCGGTGATGGTCGACCTGAAGGGTCCGGAGGTCCGCACCGCGGAGCTCGACGAGCCGATCCGGCTCGCGACGGGCTCCGAGGTGACGTTCGCGGAGGGCGACGGCGCCACTCCCGAGCGCGTGGGGCTCACGCACTCCATCGCGGCCGCCGGCCCGGGCGACACGGTCCTCCTCGACGACGGCCGGATCGAGTGCCGCGTCGAGCGGGTCGACGGCGACGCCGTCGTCGCCACCGTCGTCTCCGGCGGGGAGCTCAGTTCGCGGAAGGGCGTCAACCTCCCCGGCGTCGCCATCGACGTCGACCTGATCACGCCCGAGGACGAAGACGAGCTCGACCTGGCCGTCCGGACGAACGCCGACTTCGTCGCGGCCTCCTTCGTGCGGAACGCCGCCGACGTCTACGAGATCGCCGACGAGCTCGAGGAGCGCGGCGGCGACGACATCCCGGTCGTCGCGAAGATCGAGCGGGCCGGCGCGGTCGAGAACCTCGACGGCATCGTCGACGCCGCGGACGGCGTGATGGTCGCGCGCGGTGACCTCGGCGTGGAGTGCCCGCTGGAGGACGTGCCTGTCATACAAAAGCGGATCATCCGGAAGTGCGTCAACGCGGGCGTCCCCGTCATCACCGCGACGGAGATGCTCGACTCGATGGTCCACTCGCGCCGGCCGACCCGCGCGGAGGCCTCGGACGTCGCCAACGCGGTCCTCGACGGCACCGACGCGGTGATGCTCTCGGGCGAGACCGCCATCGGCGACGACCCCGTCAACGTCGTGGAGACGATGGACCGCATCGTCCGCGAGGTCGAGTCCAGCGACGAGTACGCCGAGACGCGCGAGCAGCGCGTCCCGGCCGCCGCGGAGGGCTCGCGAACCGAGGCGCTGGCGCGCTCGGCCCGCTACCTCGCCCGCGACATCGGCGCGTCCACCGTTGTCGCGGTGTCGGAGTCCGGCTTCACGGCCCGTAAGACCGCGATGTTCCGGCCGGGCGTCCCCGTGGTCGCGACGACCCCGAACGACCGGGTCCGGCGACAGCTCGCGCTCTCGTGGGGGGTCAGACCCGTCCTGACCGGGTACGCCAGCGACATGGAGGCGATCCTCGACAACGCGGTCGACGCCGCGCTCGACACCGGCGGCGCCTCGTCCGGGGACACGCTCGTGGTGCTCTCCGGGATGCTGACCGAGTTCGAGGGGACGAACACGACGAACACGCTGAAGGTCCACGTCGCGGCCGAGACGCTGGTGACCGGGAAGGCGGCGGTCGCGGGCCGCGTCGCCGCGCCCGTCCACCGGACCGACGACGGCGACCTGAGCGAGGTTCCCGCGGGCTCCATCGTCGCGCTCGGCCCCGGCTTCGAGGGCGAGTTCTCGGGTGACCTCGACGCGCTCGTCGGGATCATCGACGCCCGCGAGGGGATGACCGGCTACCCCGCCGTCGTCGCCCGCGAGCTCGGCGTCCCGATGGTCGCCGGCGCGACGCTCCCCGAGAGCGTCGCCGACGGGAGCGTGGTCACGCTCGACGGCGAGCGCGGCGTCATCTACGACGGC
Organism: Halorubrum sp. Eb13; assembly: GCF_002252895.1. Classification (NCBI taxonomy): domain Archaea; kingdom Methanobacteriati; phylum Methanobacteriota; class Halobacteria; order Halobacteriales; family Haloferacaceae; genus Halorubrum; species Halorubrum sp. Eb13. The sequence goes on from NZ_NHPE01000140.1 coordinate 43,775, forward strand.
GACGTGATCGCGGCGGCGCGCAATCGATAGCCGGCCTCCCTCGCCGACCCGTACCCGCCAGCCATTTATCACCGACGCGCCTATCACCGGGCATGTCCAGCGATGAGGACGCCGACGGCGACACGCGGAGCCGGGCGAACGAGGCCCGGGACACCGACGGCGCCGGCGAGCGCCAGTGGCGGTTCGCCGTCGACGACGTCGGCCCGGACGGCGTCACGGAGGACACCGGCACTCCCGAAGAGGAGCCGATCGAACCCGGACCCATCGACGTCGAGAACGCCGTGTTCGTCGCGCTCGGGGTCGCGATCACGGTCGGCGTGCTGGTGTTCGGGTTCTGAGACACCTCGTCGACGGCGCGCGTCTTCCCCGGTTCTCAGCCGACGGCGCGCGTTCCCGCGTTTTCGCCGCTGACGGCCCGGCCCTCGTACTACCACTTATACCGCCGCGGCCGTACGTCCGGACATGGATCTGATCACGGGCGCCGGATCGCTCCTCCAGTCCGGACTGATCGGGCCGGACACGCTTCCCCTCCTGCTGTTGACGGCCGGCCTGCTGCTCTCTATGGCGGAGGCGCTCGCGCCGGGCGCGAACTTCATCGTCGTCGGTATCGCGCTGATCGGCGCGGGGCTCGGCGGGCTCCTGCTGACGTCGCTCGGTATCGCGGGCGCGGGCCTCACGCTCGTCATGGCGCTGCTGACGCTCCTCTTCGGCGCGGCCGCCTTCTACGGCTACCACGAGTTCGACCTGTACGGCGGGAAGGGCCAGCAACAGACCAGCGACAGCGACTCGCTGAAAGGGAAGACCGGCACCGTCACCGAGGTCGTGACGACCTCCGGCGGCGAGGTGAAGCTCTCCGGCGGCGGCTTCAACCCTTACTACTCCGCGCGCTCGATCGAGGGCACGATCGAGGAGGGCGAGGAGGTGATGGTCGTCGATCCCGGCGGCGGCAACGTCGTCACCGTCGAGTCGATGGGATACGTCGAGGACGACATCGACAAAGAGCTCGCGGCGGACCGCGCCCGGAAGGAGGCCGCCGAGGCCGCGGGCGGGGACGACTTGGAAGCGGAGACCGACGGGGAACGCGAGGCCGACGCCGAGACCGAGACCGAACGCGAGTGATCCCCCCCGGGGCCGCTCGGGACTCGGGTGGACAAGACACTTGTCCGGCCTCGCGGATACCCCGGTTATACAGACTGGAAGGCGAATACACCCGCCTTTAGGCGGGTGATGAAGCCGACATGGTGGGAAGCAATCCACTGGCCGAACGTCTGTACCGAGTTTCATATACCGAGGTTTAACTGACAGGCCGCTCTATACGTAGTTAGGAATCGGTCGGAACGGAGCGGATTCCGAACCGTCCTTCAGAGGCGGCCTGTCCGCCCGCGTAACGAGGCAGTATTTGAAAGGGCAGTCGGTGAACGCTACATCCTCGAAGGGTGTGTCTGTGTTGACTGCTCGAAGCGAGTCAGACGATATCCCCAACTCCGGTGATGCCTGCCAGCGTCCCCGTGGCAAAAACAACACTGGGACGCCGTACACGGCCGAGGATAGGGGTAACGGCCAGTTGGCATGGCCAGCAGTCCACCAGTCCGACACTGTGGGACTACCCGTGCCCGAAAGGACTGGGAGTCCGGTAATTAGACTGCGAACCTGAAACTCCCACCGCTCGGGATTCCTCCGCGTTTACGCGGAGGAGGATGTCAAGCCCTCCCCGATCGCCCCCCTCTCCCGAGCCGTCGGTTCGCTTTTCGACCGCTCCCGCCGCCACTTCGAGGCGGTCCGCCCGCGGTCCGGCGCGGTCGCGGTCGGACTCGTCCTGCTCGTCACCGTCTCGACGGTCGGCGGGATCGCCGCGCTCGGCGCGGCGTTCGACGCGACGATCGACCGGGAGGTCACCGTCGACAACCCAGACCGACCGCCGGAGGCGACCTGTGAGGCGTTCGGCGACGACGACTCGCTCGTCGGCGAGCGGTGCGACCGCCCGAAACGGGTCGACGTCGACGTCGGGGAGGAACTCCGGAGCGCGACCGGCGACTACGTCGCGTACGGCCTGTTCGGTGTGCCGATCTGGTGGGGGATCTTCGCGCTCGTCCTCCACGGCGGCGCGCGCCTCGCCGGCGGGAGCGGCTCCGTGGGCGACTCGTTCGTGATCGCGGCGTGGGCGATCCTCCCGGAAATCGTCCGACTCGGAGCCGGTGTCGCGGCGGTCTGGTACGCGCTCTCGACGGCGGCGGTCGACGGCGCCACGATCGAGGCGATAGCGAACGAGATCGTCGCCGCGATCGGGGCGATGCAGGCGCCCCTGCTCGCCGCTTCGGCGGTCGTGATCGCGGTCCAGTGGGTGATCGTCGTCGGGGGGTTGGAAGCGGCCCACGACCTCGACCGCGGGACTGCGGGTGCGGTCGCCGGTGCGTTCGCCGTGCTCGCGTTCCTTCTCGCGGCGGTGTGAGGGCCTGCCTCACCCTCGCGGCGCCGCACCTTCGCGGCGCCGCACGCGTCCCGCGATCCCCGCGCACCGTGACCTCCGTGACCCCCCCGCACCGCGAGCCGCCGCATTCGGGAGTTTTTAAGCCGAGCGGGCTCCGTCTCCCGACATGATCCTGTCGGACGCGGACATCCTCGACCGGCTCGCGGCGGGGGACCTCGTGGTCGAGCCGCTCGGCGACGTCGACCAGCAGGTCCAGCCCGCGAGCGTCGACCTACGGCTCGGCGAGCGATTCCTGGAGTTCCAGCGCACCAACATCCCCTGCATCCACCCGACCGAGGCCGACGAGGTCGGCGAGTACGTCACTGAGACCACCGTCGACGAGGGCGACGAGTTCATCCTCCACCCCGGGGACTTCGTGCTCGGCACGACGACCGAGCGCGTCGAGATCCCGGACGACCTCGTCGCGCACGTCGAGGGGCGCTCGTCGCTCGGGCGGCTCGCGATCGTCGTCCACGCCACCGCCGGCCTGTGCGACCCCGGTTATAAGGGGCAGATCACGCTCGAACTCTCGAACCTCGGCACCGCGCCCGTCGCGCTCTCGCCGGGGATGCGCGTCTCCCAGCTCACGTTCACCGAGCTGAAGTCGCCCGCCGACCGCCCGTACGGCGCGGAGCGCGGGTCGAAGTACCAGGACCAGGACGGCCCGCAGGCCTCCCGGATCGGCGACGACCCGGAGTTCGAGGGCGACGGGAGCGCAGCGGGGACCTCGACGAGCGCCGCCGAGGGCGACGACGGGGCGAGGGGGGACCGCTCATGAAGTTCATCGAGGAGGTCGTCGTCGACGAGTTCCTCCCGACGGTCCGCTCGATGCTGGCGGAGGACCTCCGCGACCGCGGCTTCACGCAGCGGGAGGTCGCCGACGCCTTGGGGATCTCCCAGTCCGCGGTCTCGAAGTACGCCCACGGCGAAGTGGCCCGCAACAACCGGATCGTCGCCGACGATCGGGTCCGCGATCTGGTCGATCGAATCGGCGAGGGGCTCGCCGACGGCGACCTGAGCCCCGTCGGCGCGCTCGTCGAAATCGAGGTGCTGATCCGGCGTCTGGAGGAGGGCGACCTCCTCGCGGACCTCCACGAGGAGGCGATGCCGGCGCTCGCCGACGCCGAGGTGGAGTTCTCGGTCCACGACCCGGACAGCGGGCTCCGCGAGCGCGAGCGGGTCCTCGGGTCGGTGCGGCGCGGGCTCCGCACCCTGACGAACGCCTCCGGCTTCGCCGCGCTCATTCCGAACGTCGGCGCCAACGTCGCCGAGTGCCTCGACGACGCCCGGACGATCGACGACGTCGCCGCGGTCCCCGGCCGCCTCGTCGACGTGAAGGGGCAGGCGATGGTCCCCGGCGAACCCGAGTTCGGCGTCAGCGAGCACGTCGCGACGGTCCTGCTCGCCGCCCGCGAGGCGGGGTCGACCGCCCGCGGCGCCGTGAACGTCCGGTACGACCCCGACACCGTCGCGGCGCTCGCCGCGTCGCACCCGACCGTCGAGTTCGACGCCGAACGCGAGACGAGCGCGGCGGTCGCCGACGCGGTCGCCGCGGCCGACCTCCCGGCTGGCGACGACGCGGCGACGCTCGTCCTCTACCAGACCGGCGCGGTCGGCGTCGAGCCGATCGTGTACGTGATCGCCCCGACCGCGTCGGAGGCGGCCGCGGTCGTCCGCGGGATCGTGTAGTGGCGGGGCGGACCGACGCGGCCCGCTCTCACCGTGATCCGTGGCTGACATTCATTACCGCGCCCGTCCAACGTCAGGTATGACCGATCCCGACGCGGTTCGGATGGCGGACGACGAGCGCGACGAGTTCCTCGGGCGGTCGGGAACGGGAGTCCTCTCCCTGTCGACGGCCGCCGGCGATCCCCCGCACTCGGTCCCGGTGTCGTACGGATACGACCCCGTCGAGGAGGTGTTTTACTTCCGGCTCGCCGTCGGGGAAGAGAGCGGAAAGGCGAATCCGACCGACCGCGGAACCACGTTCGTCACCTACGGCGAGCGCGACGATCGGTGGAAGAGCGTGGTGGCGAGCGGTCGGCTGGTGTCGACCACCGACGAGTCGATCTCCACGGAGTCGCTCGCCGGGCTCGGACGGACGGACCAGATACCGATCGTCGACGTCTTCGGCGAGCCGGCGAGCCGGGTGGAGTTCGAGTTCTACCGGCTCGACCCGGACCGGCTCACCGCTCGCGCCGAACGGTCGATGGAACCCTGAGGGGCGTCCCCTCGGAACCGTCGCCGTGCCCGCGTGCGGAAGCCGTCTGAGCGATCGGCCGCGGCTTCCCCCCCGACCGAGCGACCCGCCTCGATTCCACCCGAAAATCAGCGGGCTTTAGGCCCGTATCCACGACAACTCAATACACCCACCACATGAGCCACGACGACTTCCCCACCGACGACCCGGCGGTGGTGACCTGTGGACTGCCGTACGCCAACGGCGACCTCCACATCGGCCACCTGCGCACCTACGTCGGCGGCGACGTGTACAGCCGCGCGCTCGAACGACTCGGCCAGGAGACCGCGTTCGTCTCCGGCTCGGACATGCACGGGACGCCCGTCGCGGTCAACGCCGAACAGGAGGGCGTCTCTCCCGAGGCGTTCGCGCTCGACTGGCACGACCGGTACGCCGCGACGTTCCCGAAGTTCAACGTCGAGTTCGACAACTACGGCCACACTCACGACGAGACGAACACCGCGGTCACCCAGGAGCTCGTCCGCGACCTGGAGGACGCCGGTCACGTCTACGAGAAGGAGATCATGGTCGCGTACGACCCCGTCGACGACCAGTACCTCCCCGACCGCTACGTCGAGGGGACCTGCCCGTACTGCGGCGCGCACGCCCGCGGCGACGAGTGCGACGAAGGGTGCCAGCGCCACCTCGAACCGGGCGAGGTCGAGGACCCCGTCTCCACCATCACCGGCAACCCCGCCGAGTACCGCGAGCGCACCCACAAGTTCTTCGAGGTCTCGGAGTTCTCCGACTACCTCTCCGGCTTCCTCGACCGACTCGAGGGGACGTCGAACGCCCGGAACCAGCCCCGCGAGTGGATCGAGCAGGGGCTCCAGGACTGGTGTATCACCCGCGACATGGACTGGGGGATCGATTACCCGGGCGGCGAGGCGACGGAGTCGCCTCGGGGAGGCGGTGAAACCGCCGACAACGACCTCGTCCTCTACGTCTGGGTGGACGCCCCCATCGAGTACATCTCCTCGACGAAGCAGTACTCGGAGCGCGTCGGCGCCGACGCCTTCGACTGGGAGGCGGCCTGGCTGGAGGGCGCGAGCGACGCCCACCCCGAGGGCGGCGAGATCGTTCACGTGATCGGCCGCGACATCATCCAGCACCACACGATATTCTGGCCCGCGATGCTGGAGGCGACGGGCCACGCCGAGCCGCGCGCGGTGATGGCGAGCGGCTTCGTCACCCTCGGCGGGAAGGGGTTCTCCACGAGCCGGGACCGCGCCGTCTGGGCCGACGAGTACCTCGACGAGGGGTTCCACCCCGACCCGCTGCGCTACTACCTCGCGACCAACGGCGGCTTCCAGCAGGACGTCGACTTCTCGTGGGAGAAGTTCCGCGACCGCGTCAACACCGAGCTGGTGGGGACGGTCGGCAACTTCCTCTACCGCTCCCTCCTCTTCGCCCACCGCAACTACGACGACGCGCCCATCGCGGACGCGACGAGCGACGAGGTGCGAGACCGGATCGAAGAGGCGATCGACGACGTCGAGGCCGCGGTCAACGACTACTCCGTGCGCGCGCTCGGCGACGCCGTCACCGACCTCGCGCGGTTCGGCAACGAGTACATTCAGCGGAGCGAGCCGTGGAACCTCGTCGACGAGGACCCGGACGAGGCCGCGCGGGTGATCCACGACTGCGTCGCGATCGCGAAGGCGATCGCCGTCCTCTTCGAGCCGATCGCCCCCGAGAAGTGCGAGCGCCTGTGGGACCAGCTCGGCGAGGACGGCTCCGTCCACGAGGTCACCGTCGACGCGGCCCGCGAGGGTCCCGCCGGCGACCTCGCGGAGCCGACCGAGCTGTTCGAGCAGATCGAAGACGAGCGCGTCGAGGCGCTCAACGAGAAGCTGGAGTCGTGGGTCGCCGAGGCGGAGGCGGCCGACGGCGACGAGGGCGACGGCGATGAGGACGGATCGGACGACGAAGCGGCGACCGACGAAGACGCGACCGACGACACCGACATGACCGACATCGAGCCCCTCAGCGACGACCGCATCGGCTTCGACGACTTCCAGGAACTGGACATCCGGATCGGCCGGATCGAGGACGCCGAGGGGATCGAGGGCGCCGACGACCTCCTGAAGCTGCGCGTCGACCTCGGCGCCGAGACCCGGACGATCGTCGCCGGACTGAAACAGCTCCACGACGTCGACGACCTGCCCGGGACGAAGGTCGTCGTGCTCGCCAACATGGAGAAGGCGGAGCTGTTCGGCGTCGAATCGAACGGGATGGTGCTCGCTGCCGGCGACGAGGCCGACCTCCTCACGACCTACGAGGACGCCGGGCCGGGCACGAAAGTCAAGTAAGAACCGGTCTCGCTTTTCTCCGTCCTCAGGCGTCGAGCACTTCGATCAGGTTCCCGTCGGGGTCGACGACGAACAGGATCGTGGTCCCGCTCTCGGTCGTTCGCGGCTCGCTGAGGGTTTCGACGTCGCCGTCGAGACCGCGGTAGAACCCCTCCACGTCGTCCACGGAGAGCCCGAGGTGGATCGCGCCCGGTCGGTTCAGTTCCGGATTGGGCGTCGGTTCGCCCGCCGGTTCGTACGCGACGAGTTCGACGACCGTCTCGTCGCCCGCCCCGCCGGCGACGAGGTGCGCGAAGTCGGCGGCCGCGTCGTCGACGGCGACGGCGTCCGCGAACGCCTCGCCGCCCACGGCGAACTCGGCGGCGACGTCCAGATCGAACGTCTCGGTGTAGAAGTCGACGGCGCGGTCGAGGTCGGCGACCGTGACGCCGACGTGGTGCGGAGTCGGATCGGACACGGCTCGAACGACGGCGACCGACGGAAAAACGGTGTCGACCGGCGGGCGCGCCGACCGCCTCGCGCGGTCCGACTGCGGGCGCTCAGAGGAACCTGGCGAGCCCCATCGCGTCCGCGAGCGGGACCCCGGCGACCACGGAGCCGATCAGGTAGCCGCCGATGGCGCCCCCGTTCAAAAGCGGGAGTCCGGCGTGCGGCCGGCCCTTTATCACCCAACTCATCAGCACGAGGAGCCCCGCGAGGCTCCCGACCATCGCGAGCAGCGCGGGGAGGTTGATCCCGATCAGCGGGACAGCGAGCCCGGCCGCGGGGGAGAACGTCGCCGCGCTCGCGACCAACACCGCCGGGATCACGGCGTCGCCGAGGCCGATGAAGAACGCGTCGCGCTCCTCGATCGGCGTGGGGTCCGAGACGTCGGCGCCGTCGTCGTCCGCGCGCTCGCCGCCTCGATCCATCTCGCTGTCCCCGTCACTCCCGTCGACCCCGTCACTCTCGTCGACCCCGTCGTCCCCGGCGACGGTCGCGCCGTCGGGACCGTCCGCGTCTTCCGCCTCGTCGCCGCCGAGAAGCGAGTACGACAGCGACAGCGGGATGACGAGCACGACGGGGATGTTCAGCTCCATCACTCCCTCCGCGAGCGACAGCATGTGCTCGGTGCCGTACACCGAGACGGCGTCGTAGACAGCGAGGAAGGCGAGCAGGATCAGCGCGGGGAGCAGGCCGAACGAGATGCCGAACAGCCCGGCCGCGCCGGCGCCCATCAACACCCCGGCCGTGTCGATCACGTACCACTCGGGGTAGACGAGGAGCCCGACGCCGACCGCGACGGCCGGCACGGCCGCGGCGAGTGGAGACACCAGCGCGGAGAAGACGTACCAGGAGAGCCACGCCGAGACGCCGACGATGAGGAGTCGGATCGCGCCGTCGAAGTTGTACTTGAACGCGGCGAGCATCAGCCCCGTCATGACGAGGATCGCGAGAACGTACACGAGGCTGTTCGTCGGGTCGTCCGGGTTCTCGACCGCCTGGTACCCGCTCTCGGCGAACTCGGGGACCAGCGCCAGCGCGCCGAGCTGGACGACGAGGAACAGGCCGACGACGAAGGCGACGCCGCGGTACTCGCGGGGGAACATTCGACCGACGGTTCGGGATCGGGGGGTTTCGTCCTTGCGCTTCGGTCCGGCCGCGTTCCGCTTCCGGACGAGTGACGGTCTCGGCGGACGGATCGGGGCCGACCCGGTCGAGGCGGGTTCGAACCGCGTCCGTCGCGGGAGGCACCCGATGCCGCGAACGACGGTATCGACTATCAGGTGCCGAGAACGTCGGAACGATAACTTTCGCCCGCGCCGCAGAACGGGTTCGGGTACGGTGTGGGAGCGGTCGGACCCGAACCCGAGGGCCGACGGACGACGGACGGTGGAAGCGAGTGTCCGGCCGTCCCGCCCGAAACTGGACGGGACAGCCGGTTTCGTCCGCGGCGTCTACGACCAGTCCGATTCGGAACAAGAAGCTACCGCTCGAATTATCGAGACCGATACTCGACGGGCCACAAATATCGTCCGGTGGCCAGTGAGAGGGAAGGCGGAACGGGAAGGCGGGACGCGGCGAACGGCGAAGGGTGGACGGGAGGCGGGCGGGCGGCAGCCGGACAGCGGACCCCCGGGCTGTCGTCGGCGTCGCCGCCCGAGTGGTCGGGACGGGCGCGCGTTGTTGTCGCCGAACTCCAACGAGAAAAGCGTCGGACTTCGGCGAATGCCCCTTAACGCTTCTCCGGTATAAACCAGACGGTCCGCGCTCGGCGGCCGCGGCTTCGGGACCGCCGCTCGGTGGTCGGCGGTCAGCGCCGGTCCCGCAGCGCGGGGAACTCCTCGCGCACCGCCGCCGCTCGCTCCGGATCGACCTCGGCCGTCACCGTGGCGGGCTCCTCTCCCGCGGACGTGAGCGTGGTCCCCCACGGGTCGTAGACGGCCGTCCGGCCGCAGAGCGCGTCGCCGTCGAACGCGCCGCTTCCGTTGACGGCCGCGACGTACGCGAGGTTCTCGATCGCCCGGGCCCGACCGAGCGTCCGCCAGTGCTCGACGTGCGGGTACGGCCACGCGCTCGGCACCAGCACGCACTCGACGCCGGCCTCGACCATGTCGCGGAACTGCTCCGGGAACCGGAGGTCGTAACACGTCGTGACGCCGACGCGGACGCCCTCTAAGTCGACGACCGGGACCCGTTCGCCGGGGACCATTCGATCGGTCTCCTCGGAGCCGTACCCGAACAGGTGGTGCTTCCGGTAGACGAGCCGGCGCTCCCCGTCGCGGTCGAAGAGCACGGCCGCGTTCGCGAGCCCCTCCGCTGTCTGGACGTCGACCCCGTCGGCCGCGGAGGCGGCCAGATCCTCGACGACGGTCCCGGCGAGGACGTTGACGTCGGCGTCGGCCGCGACGGCCGCGAACCGGGACAGCCGGCCGCGCGGACTCGCTCGACCGTGTTCTCGACGTTGGCCGCGACGGCGCCGCCCTCGACGCCGAGCTGGACGCAGGCGATCCTCATTCGTTAGGGCCCATCGAGGCCCGCAGCGCGTCTTCGAGGTTGTCGAGCTCCGCGTCGAAGTTGCGCTCGAAGAACGACTCGACCCCCGGCAGTCGACCGTCGACGACGAACTCGTTTGCCAGCCGACAGCCGCCGTCGGTCTCGGTGATCGTGTGCTCGCCGGTCACGCGGAACGCCTTCGACTTGCCGACGAACTTCACTCGGTTCGGGGGGTCGCGCACGACTTCCTCGGTCTCGACGGAGATCGTCGACCGGATCATCGGGATCGGGAGCGCGACGTGCCACGTCGCGCGTCTCTCGTCGTGGACGTCGAAGGTGTCGACCACGCTGATCGCGCCGGCGCGCTTCTCGGCGTCCGAGATGAACGCCCACACGTCGTCCGCGGGCGCGTCGAACTCGAACGTCCGGGAGACTCGGACGGTCATACATTCCCGTTGGTGCTACGGGGGTTAAAAACACGCGAGTCCGGCAGCGGGGCCGAAGAGATTCGCCCCGGCCTCGACTGCGGAGGGGTCGATCAGATTCGCACCGGCCTCGATGGCGGAGGGACTCGTCGGACGCCCGAACCGCCCTCACCCTTGCGGCGTCACGCGCCACGTCGTCGACCGGGCCCGGCCCCACTTCTCGATGTCGACATCGTCGGATTTCTCGGCCAGTCGGGGGAGTCGCGAGCCGACCTGTTTGGCCGTGAGGCCGATGGCGTCGCCGATCGTCTTCGAGCGGACGTACCGCTCGCCACGGGTGACGCTGTCCGTGAGGTACGCGAGGATCCGCTGCTCTTCCTCGGTGTACTCGCTCATGGCGTGAACGTAGGCGTCAGACGTCCTTAACGGTTTCTCGTCGATCGGTCGCTCAGTCGAACAGCTGCACGGCGGCGACCGAACAGAGGGCGAAGACGAACGCCGCCGCGAACCCCCACGCGCGGCCCAGCTGCGACGGGTATCCGAACATCAGCGCCGTGCCAACGAGCGCGATGGCCCCCAACGCGAGCGCCACGCCGATCTCCATGTCAGACTCGATAGATCCCTCGCTCATACCCGTCGCTTCGCGGGCGGCTACTTAGTTCATACGAAGGGCGCGACGCCGGGCCACGTCGCGGGCGCGGCACTGGGCCACGCCGCGGGCGCGACGGGTGTCGAAACCGGCGACTCGGACGACGCCTCAGATGATCTCGACGTGTTCCGACTCCTCGTTGAGCGCGAGGTTCGCGGCGATCTCCGCGTTTCGCATCGCGTACTCGGCGGTGTGCTGGAGGCTGACGAGCACTTCGCGGGTCATCAGCAGCGTGTCGTTGTCGAGGTCGCTCGGCAGCTCGCCGAGGATCTCCTGCTCGCGGTCCTCCAGCCGAGCGAACATGTCGCGGCACTCGACGGTGAGGTCGTAGTCGCGCTCGACGACGGCCCTGACCGCGAGCGCCGTCAGGTCGTCCACTTGATCGGTGAACTCGCGGATCTGCCGCATCGTGGCGCTGTCGACGTCGAGCGTGTGACCCTCGGCCTCCATCACGATGTCGGCGATGTCCTCCGCGTTGTCGGCGGTGAGCTCCAGGTTCTTCGCCACGGAGCGGTAGCCGATGAGGGGGAACCCCTCCTCCAATCCGACCGCGCGGGCGAGGTTCGGGTTCTGGTACGCCGTGAAGATGAGCCGGAGCAGCAGGACGAAGATCTTGTTCGCCTGCCGCTCGCGGTTGAGCGCGCGCTGCGCGAGGTCGGGGTTGCCGTGGGCGAGCGCCTTCACGGCCTCGCCGCGCATCGTCGACCCGGTGTTCTCCAGCCGTTCGAGCAGGTTGTCGAGGGTGAAGTCCTCGGGGTCGACCGAACAGCGGATAGAGATGTCCTCCGGCGTCTCCTCGATGACGCCGAGCCCCATCAGCTGCGTCTCGGCCTTGTAGACGGCGTTGATGTGTTCGCTGTCGAGGGTGCCCTCGCTCCGGACGTGGATCACGCGTCGCCCGAGCACGTACTGCGCGACGATGGCCCGCTCCAGCGACCGCGCGTCGAGCCCGTCGGCGTTGATGACGGCCTCCGACTCCTCCGAGCTCACCGACTCCGGGAGAACGGTGAGCGTTCCCTTTCCGCCCATCCGGAGCGACACCTCGTCGCCCTTGTTGACGCCGTGTTCCTGTGCCCACTCGGCGGGGAGGGTCATCGCCAGCGTCGACGGACCCAGCCGTTGGACCTTCCGCGTTTCCATGCGGTAAAGTACCGCGGGATACACCTTAACGTTGTTCCTATGTTCATTATACGCTTCGACGAATATACAAGGTGTTGTTGCGCGGAGCGGACGCACCGTCCGAGGTCGGGCGCCGGGCGATCCGCGCGCTTATGCCGTTCAATTGCCGATTACTCGCCATGACCGAGCGGGTACTCGTCGTCGACGACTCCTCGTTCCAGCGGACCGTGGTCCGGGACGCGCTGGAGGGGTCGTTCGACGTCGTCGGCGAGGCGGAGAACGGCGCTGAGGCCGTGGAGCTGTTCGAGGCGCACGAGCCCGACGCCGTGTCGATGGACGTCGTCATGCCGGAGATGACCGGGATCGAGGCGACGCGGGCGATCAAGGACCGCTGGCCGGACGCCGTGGTCGTGATGTGCACGAGCGTCGACCAGCAGGAGAAGATGATGGAGGCGGTGAAGGCCGGCGCCGACGGCTACGTCACCAAGCCGGTCGATCCCGATGAGCTGGTCCCGGAGCTGAAGAGCCACCTCGGCTGAGCGACCGGGATCCGGGTCGGTCCGTTTCCCCGGACCGAGTCGCCACCGTCACGCCGGGCCGAACGATCGGAGGATCGCCGAGAGCGCGCTGGCGAGCTCCTCGAACCGGTCCATCTGCATCGAATCCGTCGTCACCCAGACGCCGTGTTCCCCGGCGATAACCCTCGTGAGATACCCGTTTTCGAACACGCGAACGGTGAACTGGTAGTCGCCGAGCTGCGTGTTGGCGTACAGCGACTGCGAGTGGAACCCCTGGCGTTCGTTCTCCGCGAACCCGACGAGGTCCGCGGTGCGGCTCAGGTCGCTGCGGAGGTACAGCTGGGTGACCTCGTCCGCGGTGAAGTAGGTGAGGCTCCGGAGTTCGTCGCCGATCGCCGTCCGCGCCGCGCTGAGCAGTTCGTCGACGTGGGGATCGGGTGGATGCGACATGCTCACACGATCTGTCGTCGGACACATGAGCGTATGGGTGGCCGCAGGACCGTCGGCGCGGCTCGACGATCGGAGCGTTCAGCCCCCGGGGATCGTCGCGTCGGAAGGGCAGAGTTTAGGGACTCGCCCGCCGTCGACCCGACATGAGCGACTACGACGACGTCTGCGTCCTGCTGCCCACGATGGACGAGGTCGAGACGGTCGCGCGCGTCGTCGAGGCCTTCCGCGACGCCGGGATCGGGAACGTCCTCGTCGTCGACGGCGGCTCCACCGACGGGACGCGGGGGGCCGCCGAGGAGGCCGGTGCGCGCGTCGTCGAACAGTCGGGCCGCGGGAAGGGGCAGGCCGTCCGCGAGGCGGTGCGCGACCACGTCGACGCGCCGTACGTCGTGATGGCCGACGCCGACGCGACGTACGACGCCGACGACGTCGACGCGATGCTCGACCCGCTGTTGGCCGGCGAGGTCGACCACGTCATCGGGAACCGGTTCGCCGACATGCGACCGGGGGCGATGACCCGCTTGAACCGGATCGGAAACCGGATCATCAACCTCGCGTTCCGCGCGATCCACGGCGAGGGATACCGGGACATCCTCTCCGGCTACCGGGCGTTCACCCGGGAGTCGTTCCTCCGGCTCCACCTCACCGCTGACGGGTTCGGGATCGAGACCGAAATGGCGGTCGAGTGCGTGAAGAACCAGGTGCCGGTCGCGGTCGTCCCGATCACCTACCGCGAACGCCCCGGGGGATCCGCGACCAACCTCCACCCGATCCGCGACGGCGGCGTGATATTCCTCGAACTGTACCGCAAGGCGAAGACGAACAACCCCCTGTTCTACTTCGGGAGCGTCGGCGCGGTCTCGACGGCCGCGGGGGCGCTCATGACCGCGTACGTCCTCTACGAGTGGCTCGCGTTCCGCGTGAGCCACGAGGTGATCGCCATCGGCGCCGTCGGCGCGACGGTCCTCGGTATCCAGCTGCTGATCTTCGGCGTGTTGGCTGATATGATCCTGTCGCTGCACCGCGAACAGGCGGCGCGGTTCGAGCAGGCGATGGAAGACCGTGGGATCGACCCGCGGAGCGACGGGGACGCCGGCGATCGGTCGGTCGACGAGGATGTCGGCGGTCGGTCGACCGAGGGGGACGCCGGCGGCCGGTCGGTCGACGGAGACGCCGGCGGCCGGTCGGTCGACCTCGACGACGACTGACGGTCGACGGTCCGGTTCGAAGGCGTATATTTTATGTCGGCACACCGAGACGAGCGGCCATGGACCAGAAGCGGTTCGTCATCGCCCTCTTCGGTATCGCGGTCGCGCTCGTCGTGGGGTTCATCGGGTACCGGTTCGTCGCTCCGCTCACGGTCGCCGTGTTCCTGTACTACTCGACGCGGCGGCTCTTCCACAGGCTCGAACAGTTCCACCTCCCCGCGCGCGTCCGGGCCGCCGTCTCCCTGTCGCTCATCGGGGTTCCGCTGATCGGGCTCATCGGCTACACCGTGCTCTTGGTGCTGATCGAGGCGCGCCGGTTCATCGGGCGTTACCCGGTCGCCGAGACGGTCGGCGCGGAGAACTCCTGGGTCGGGGACCTGGCGGAGCTCTCGAACCCCACTCTCGACGGGATGGTCGCCGCGTACCGCTCCGGTCAGCTCGATCCGCTGATCGAGTTCGTCTCCGAGCAGGCGCCGCTGCTGGCGAGCACGCTCGGGGGGCTCGCGCTCAACCTCCTCATCGTCGTCGTCGTCACGTACTACCTCCTGCTCGACGGGTCGAAGTTCCACGAGTGGCTGCTCACGTTCGACGACGACGCGGTCGTCCGAGAGTACCTCGAGACGGCCGACGCCGAGCTGGAGGCGGTGCTGTACGGGAACCTGCTCAACGTCATCGCGATCTCGATCATCGCCGTCGTGACCTACACCGCCTACAACGTGGTCGCGCCGCCGCCGGTCGAGGTACCGTATCCGGCGCTCGCGGGCGCGCTCACCGGGATCGCGAGCCTGATCCCCGTGATCGGGATGAAGATCGTGTACGTCCCGCTGGCGGCGGTGACCTCGGTACCGACGCTCCTGGGCGGCGACGACCTCGCGCTGCTCGCCTACGTGGCCGTCTTCCTCGCCGTCGCGGCGGTCATCGTCGACACGATCCCCGACGTCGTGCTCCGGCCGTACTTCAGCGGGAAGACGACCCACGTCGGACTGCTCATGCTCGCGTACATCTTCGGTCCCGTCGTCTTCGGCTTCCACGGGCTGTTCCTCGCGCCGATCGTGCTGGTGCTGGCGCTCACCTTCGCGGACACGGCGCTGATCCGGTTGCTCGGCGGCAGCCCGGACGAGACCGACACCGACGGGCGCCCGGCGGCGGTCCCCCGCGGACAGCGGCGACTGGACGAGTTCTGACCGCCCGCACCGCGGCCGCGCGGGCTTCCGCTCGCCGCCGAGCCGAAGAGATAAGCCCCCGCTCGCCGACCGGAGTGACGTATGCGTCTTCACGTCATCGGTCTCGGCGGCGCCGGTGGCCGGATCGCCGACCGGCTCGCGGCCGATCACGGCGACGACCGGTTCCTGCACGGGTGTAACGCGTTCGACACGGACGCGGCGGCGCTCGACGCCCTGCGCTCGCTCGACGAGTCGCGGCGCTACCGCTTCGGCGACGCGGCCGACGGGAGCGGGCTCGACGGCGACCTCCACGCCGGCAGGCGGCTCGGTGACGCCCACGCGAGCGAGCTCGGCCGCGTCATGGACGACGAGAACCCCTCGGCCGCGGAGGCGTTCGTGATCGTCGTCGGCCTCGGCGGCGGCGCGGGGGCCGGGGCGGCGCCGGCGCTCGCCGAGGAGCTGTCGCGCCTCTACGACGTCTCGGTGTACGCCGTCGGGGCGCTCCCGACGCCGGCGGAGTCGGCGGCGAGCGAGGTCGATCCCGTCCGCGGGAGCGCGACCGAACCCGCGGAGCGCGAGCCGCGTCGCCCCCTCGCGGAGAAGAACGCGGCCCGGACGCTCGACGCGCTCTCCGACCGCTGTGCGGCCGTTTTTCCCTTCGACAACGACGCGTGGCTCCGCCCCGGCGAGACGCTCGTCGACGCCCGGGACCGGCTGAACGGCGTCGTCGCGGACCGGATCGCGGCGCTGTTCGGCGCCGGCGAGTCGAGCGACCGGGAGTCGACCCCGCAGCAGGTGCTCGACGCGAGCGACGTCGCCCGCGCGGTCGGCGACGACGGGGAGATCGCCGCGGTCGGCCACGCCACGCAGGCGGTCGAACCGCCTGAGTCGGGGTCGCGGTTCGGCCTCGGGCTGTTCGGCTCGGACGAACCCGCCGAGGTCGACACCGGCGAAGCGGTGTCGGCCATCGAGACCACGATCCGGAAGGCGGCCCGCGGCAAGTCGACGGTCGAGGTCCCCGACGGCCGCGCGGACCGGACGCTCCTCGTCGTCGGCGGCCCGCCGGCGTGGCTCAACCGACAGGCGATCGCCGACGGTCGGCGGTGGCTCGCCGAGGAGACCGGCTCGGACGCGATCCTGAGCGGCGACGCGCCGGAGCCGGACGGCGAGGGGGTGTTCGCCGTGGTGTTGCGCTCGGGGATCGACGAGCCGGCGCGGGTCCGAGAGATCCGGGAATCGATCGCGTGACCGGCGGCCGCGGGTCGGCTCTCCCTCCCCCGACCCGAACCGATTAACCCCTTGTGGCGCCCAGACCGATCGTGACCACGCACGCCGACCTCGGGCTCGACCTCGACGTGAGCGACACGGACGCGGTCGCCGACCGGCGCGACGAGGTCGTCGCCGCGGTCCGCGATCACGCCGGAACGATCGCCTACCAGCTCGCCAAGCTTCAGGGGGGCGACTACGGCCGCCGGGAGCTGTCGACGCCGGGCGGGACGTGGACCGTCAAGCACGAGGCCGGAGAGCTGGAGTTCCTGCTGTTCTCGCCGAAGTCTGGCTCGGACGTGTACGTCATCTCGACGAAACAGCCGCCGGACCCGACCCACCTCGCGGCCGCCCTCGACGACTACGCGAACCTCGTCGCCGCGTGGAACGAGTACGTCGCGTCGCTGTCGGGCGTCCTCGACGGGGTGAGCGCCGAGTTCCCGGAGCCCGCCTCGACGGACGGAGTCGTCGCCGAGCGCGACCGCGTGCTGGGCGCGATCCGTCAGACCTGCACCCTCATCGCCGGCGAGATCCACCGCTACGAGGGCGACGATTACGGGACGTACACCGCCCGCGTCGACGGCGACCGCTGGGAGCTGAAGTGGGACGAAGGGACCGTCTCGTACCTCCGCGTCGGGGGTTCCGGCGGGCTCTACCTCCTCTCGCAGTATGAGGCGCCCTCCGCGGCCGACGTCCGCGAGTACGCCGACTCGTTCCGCGGATTCGTCGAGGCGTACAACGAGTTCGTCGACGACTTGGAGAGCGACCTGGCGACTGCCGAACTCTGAGGGCGTCGCCGACGTGTCTGACGGGTGCGGCCACCGGACTCCGACCGCGTTCGCTCGGCGCTCCGGTCACTGGTCTCTCGCTCCGCAGGGCCTCATGTTCCGCTGAAAGGTCTCACGATCCGCTGAAGGCGCCGAACGTGTACTCCAGACCGAACATGACGAGCGCCATCGTGAGGGCCCGAACGAGGAGGACGTCCCCGCTCAACGCGCGTCCGACGGCGAGCACGCCGACGCCAGCCGACGCTCCCAACAGGGCCGCGTACCGCCCTCGGGAAAGGCCGCGCGCCCACTCGTCGACCCGCTCGTAGAGTCCCCGTATCGCGGTCACACCTGCGAGGAGCAATCCCGAACGGAAAACGGTTGCGTGGGCCCAGCCTCGCTCGAAAGTGCCCATATTCGTGCGTATTTCTCGCTCCGATGTGGGAATATTTATGCAGTAACGTCGGGTACGCGGCCGTATATGTCGATCACTCTGCCGGGACCGACGCTCGGCGTCGTCGGCGGCGGACAGCTCGGTCGGATGATGGGCGAGGCGGTCGCACGGCTCGGCGTCGAGGTCGTCGTGCTCGACCCGACGCCGGAGTGCCCGGCCGCTCCCGTCGTCAGCGACCAGATCGTCGGCGACTTCGACGACCCCGACGCGGTCCACGAACTCGCGAGCCGGGTCGACGCGCTCACCTTCGAGATCGAACTCGCCGATCCGGACCTGCTGGCCGAGGCGAGCGCGGAGCACGACGTGCCCGTCCAGCCCGACCCCGCCACCCTCCGGACGATCCAAGACAAGCTGGTCCAGAAGGAGGCGCTCGCGGACGCCGGCATCCCCGTCCCGGAGTTCGTCGCGGTCGCGACCGCGGAGGGGCTCGAACGCGTCGTCGAGGAGTTCGACGGCGTCATGCTGAAGGCGCGCGAGGGCGGCTACGACGGCCGCGGGAACGTCCCCGTTACCGACCCCGCGGACGCCGCGGACGCGCTCGCCGAGGTCGGCGGAAACGCGATGGCCGAGGAGCTCCTCGACTTCGAGCGCGAGATCGCCGTGATGGGGCTGAAAGGCGCCGACGGGGAGACGCGGACCTACCCCGTGACGGAGACCGTCCACCGGGAGGAGATCCTCCGCGAGAGCGTCGCGCCCGCCCGCGCCGACGACGCGGTCGTCGCCGAGGCCGAGTCGGTCGCCGGCGACGTGCTGGAGTTCCTCGACGGACGCGGCGTCTACGGGATCGAGCTGTTCGAGACCCGGGACGGCGAGGTGCTCGTCAACGAGATCGCGCCGCGCCCGCACAACTCCGGCCACTGGACCATCGAGGGCGCGCGGACCTCGCAGTTCGAGAACCACGTCCGGGCCGTCCTCGGATGGCCGCTCGGTCCGACCGACCTCGCCGCGCCCGCGGTCACGGCGAACGCCCTCGGTGACGTCGAGGAGACGGGACCGGCGACCCTCCGCGGCGCCGAATCGGTCCTCGCGGCGCCCGACGCCGACCTCCACTGGTACGGGAAGGAGGACGCGCGCCCGCTCCGGAAGATGGGACACCTGACGGTGACCGGAGACGGCGAAAGCGACCGCGACGCCCTCCTCTCGCGGGCGAGAGAACTCCGCGACGCGACGACGTTCCGGGGCGACTAGTCCTCCGGGCGTCTGATCTCCCGGGGCGACTGACGCCTCGCAGCACCCGGCGGCTGCGCCGCATCCGGGGGTTCCTTGTAGCCCTCCGCCGAACCCTCGTCCATGCCAACGGTGCAGGACCTCATCCGGCGGCTCGAAGCGGAAGCGGAGTCCGACGCCGATCCCGAAACGACTCCCGACGTGGGGATCATCATGGGCTCGGACTCGGACCTCCCGACGATGGAAGGCGCGTTCGACGCGCTCGACGAGCTCGGCTTCGCGGAGCAGACCGACTTCGACGAGGCGCCGGACGCCCGGTTCACTTATGAGAGCTACGTCGTCTCCGCCCATCGAACCCCCGAGTTGATGTACGCCTACGGGGAGACCGCCGGAGACCGCGGCCTCGACGTGGTGATCGCCGGGGCGGGCGGGAAGTCCGCTGACCTCCCGAACATGACCGCGTCGCTCGCGTACCCGATCCCGGTCATCGGGGTGCCGGTACAGGAGAAGTCGGTGGACTCCGTGATCGGGATGCCCACCGGGGCGCCGATCGTCGCCGTCGACGCCGGGAAGTCGTTCAACGCCGGTCTGTCGGCCGCACAGGTGCTCGCACGCGAGCACGACGCCATCGAAGAGCGGCTGATCGCGTACCACGAGGACCTCAAAGGCGGCGTCGCCGACGTCTCGGCCGACCTCCACGACCTCGGTATCGACGGGTTCCGCGCGCGAGACGAGGAGTAGCCTCGGACGGGTCTGCTGGAGTAGCCCCCGACGGATCGTCTCGGACGCGTCCGGACGACCGGGTCGACCGCGGAACCGAGCACGGACGGATCGGGTGTTGAGCGGTCTCGCGGTCGTCTGCGGCCTCCTTGCGGCGATGCCCTGAAGACTCAACGCTTATGAGGGGGCGGTCCAAACCTCAGCACGTTACGGAGACCTATATGAGCGATTGGATAGCGATCGGCGCCTTGGCGGCCGTCGGCCTGCTCATCCCGATAGGGATGATGACAGTGTCGGCGTTGCTCCGTCCGAGCGTGCCTGAGACCGGTAAAAGCACCACCTACGAGTCCGGCGAGACCCCGACTGGCGGGACGAAGATCCGGTTCAACATCCAGTACTACATGGTCGCGCTGTTGTTCGTCGTGTTCGACATCGAGACCGTGTTACTGTTCCCGTGGGCCGTCATCTACCGCCCGGCCATCCAGGCCGGCGTGCCGATGACTGCTCTGCTGTGGCCGATGTTGGCGTTCGTCGGGATCCTCGCGATCGGGCTCGTCTGGGCGTGGCGGTCGGGGGCGATCAGCTGGGCTCGGAGTCCCCGCGCGACCAGCAGAAAAACGGAGCGTGACCTCAACTAATGAGCAGCGATCAACCATTCATCACCGACGAATCGCAAGTCGTAACGGAGACTCGAGACGCCCGGATGACCGGGCAGGGAGACCGGTTTAACTCCCGCCTCCGTGAGGCGTTCGGCTCCTCGCCGTTCATCCTCACCAAGTTCGACAAGTTCCTGAACTGGTGTCGCGGCTCCTCCATGTTCATGCTGCAGTTCGGCATCGCCTGCTGCAGCATCGAGATGATGCACACCTACGCCGTGAAACACGACCTCGACCGGTTCGGGAGCGGGGTCCCCCGCGCGTCGCCGCGACAGGCGGACGTGATGATCGTCCCCGGGACGATCGTCTCGAAGTTCGCGCCGCGGATGAAGCGCGTCTACGACCAGATGCCCGAGCCGAAGTTCGTCGTCGGCATGGGCTCGTGTACCATCTCCGGCGGCCCGTTCCAGGAGGGGTACAACGTGATCAAGGGCGCCGAGGAGGTCATCCCGATCGACATCCACGTCCCCGGCTGCCCGCCCCGTCCCGAGGCGCTCGTCTACGGCGTCGTGAAGCTGCAGGAGCGCGTCGCCAACGGCGAGGCCGCGCCCGTGACGGTCAAGCCGTACGAACTGGAGGAGTTCTCCGACCTCGAACGGGACGAGCTCGTCGACAAGCTCGCCGACCAGATCGACGAGGACGAACTCGTCATGCGGTACAACTTCGCTGATTCACCATGAGCCTCGAACGACCGGACACCACCGACGACGCGGCGCTCGAGCGCACTCCGGACGAGCTGGAGGCGCTTCTCGGTGACCTCGTCGTCGGTCGCGACGACCATCTGAACGCGCCCGGCTTCGTCATCCGCCCGGACACCGTTCAGGAGACGCTCTCGACCCTGAAAGAGCAGGCGGGATACGACCACCTCTCGGTGGTCTCCGCGCAGGAGTACGAGAACCGCTACGAGTCGATCTACCACCTGAAGAAGTTCGACGACCCGACCCAGGAGGTCAGCGTCGTCGTCCCCGCCGACAAGGACGACCCGGTCTCTGAGTCGGCCGAGCCCGTCTTCCGCACCGCCGACTGGCACGAGCGGGAGGCGTACGACCTGATCGGCGTCGAGTACGACGACCACCCTGACCTGCGCCGGATCCTCCTGCCCGAGACGTGGCAGGGACACCCCCTGTCGATGGACTACGACAAGGACCGGCCGCAGATCGCCACGCTGCCGGAGCACGCGAACCCGCTGCAGGAGCACCACAAGGACTCCGAGTCTGACACGATGTTCCTGAACATCGGGCCGCACCACCCGGCGACCCACGGGGTGCTCCACCTGAAGACGACGCTCGACGGCGAGCAGGTCGTCGACGTCGAGCCCGACATCGGCTACCTCCACCGCTGTGAGGAGCAGATGGCACAAGCCGGCACGTACCGCCACCAGATCATGCCGTACCCCGACCGCTGGGACTACATCTCCGCGGGGTTGCTCAACGAGTGGGCGTACGCCCGCGCGGCCGAGGACCTCGCCGAGATCGAGGTGCCGGAGTACGCGCAGGTCATCCGGACGATGGGCGCCGAGATGTGCCGGATCGCCGCGCACATGCTCGCGCTCGCCACGTTCGCGCTCGACGTGAACGGCGACTTCACCGCGACGTTCATGTACGCGATCAACGACCGCGAGCGCGTGCAGGACCTGCTGGAGGACCTGACGGGCCAGCGGCTGATGTTCAACTACTTCCGGCTCGGCGGCGTCGTCTGGGACCTCCCGGAGCCGCGCGAGGAGTTCTTCTCGAAGACTCGGGACTTCCTCGATCAACTGCCGGAGTCCGTCGAGGAGTACCACAACCTCGTCACCTCCAACGAGATCTTCCAGATGCGGACGATCGACACCGGGATCCTCCCGCCGGAGGTCGCGAAGAACTACGGCGCGACCGGTCCCGTCGCCCGCGGATCGGGAGTCGACTACGACCTGCGCCGCGACGACCCGTACGGCTACTACGACGAACTCGACTGGGACGTCGTCACGGAGGACGGCTGCGACAACTTCAGCCGCCTGCTCGTCCGGATGCGCGAGGTCGAGGAGTCCGCGAAGATCATCGAGCAGTGCGTCGACCTGCTCGAGGACTGGCCCGAGGAGGAGCGCAACATCCAGGCGAACGTCCCCCGCACGCTGCGGCCGGACGACGACGCCGAGATCTATCGGGCGGTCGAGGCCGCGAAGGGCGAGCTCGGCATCTACATCCGCTCTGACGGCACCGACAAGCCGGCCCGGTTCAAGATCCGGTCGCCGTGCTTCTCGAACCTCCAGACGCTGCCGGAGATGGCCAACGGCGAGTACATCCCCGACGTCATCGCGGCGCTCGGGAGCCTCGACATCGTGCTCGGGGAGGTGGACCGCTGATGGGGACGGCACCCGCACAGCTGTTCCCCGAGTTCCTCGCCGAGACGTTCGGGTTGCCGGGCGTGCTCGGCGAGGTCGTCGCGGCGCTGATCGCGGCGGCCGTCGTCGGGAACATCGTCCTCGCGTTTACCGGCGTCGCCGGCCCGTGGGCGAAACGGAAGATCACGGCGGCGTTCACCGACCGCATCGCGGTCAACCGGGTCGGGCCGTTCGGCCTCCTGATCATCCCGGCGTCCGCGGTCCAGCTGCTGGCGAAGGAGCTCATCGTTCCCGAGGGCGTCGACCGTCCCTCCTGGGACATCGCTCCGGTCATCCTGCCCGCGTCGGCACTGCTCGGCTTCTCGGTGATCCCGATGGGTCGTCTCGGCCCGATCAACTTCCACCTCGCCGACCCCGAAGTCGGCTTCGCGCTGGTGTTTGCGTTCGCCTCCATCGCCTCGATATCCCTGGTTATGGCGGGCTACGCGTCGAACAACAAGTATTCGCTGCTCGGCGGGCTCCGCGCGGTCGCGCAGAACCTCGCGTACGAGATCCCGCTCATCGTCACGGCGATGTCCGTCGTGCTGTTCGCGGGCACGCTCCAGATGAGCGGTATCGTCGGTGCGCAGACGACGACGCTGGTGACGATCGCCGGGATCGACATCCCGGCGTGGTACGCCTTCGTGAACCCGTTCGCGTTCGTGCTGTTCCTCACCGCGAACATGGCCGAGATCGGCCGGAACCCGTTCGACATCCCGGAGGCGCCGACGGAGATCGTCGCCGGCTACCAGACAGAGTACTCCTCCGCGTACTTCGTCCTCTTCTACCTCGGCGAGTTCGTGCACATCTTCCTCGGCGGCGCGATCCTCGCCGTGACGTTCCTCGGCGGCGCCTCCGGGCCGGGCCCGGAGAGCATCGGCTTCATCTGGTTCGTGGTGAAGATCTGGGGCTTCTTCCTGTTCACGCAGTGGGCCCGCTCCGCGCTGCCGCGCGTCCGTATCGACCAGCTGATCGAGATCGGCTGGAAGGGAATGCTGGTGCTGTCGTTCGCGAACCTGGTGCTCACGGCCGTAATCGTGGGGGTGATCGCGTAATATGATCGGACTCATGAAATCCATGGCGACGACGATGAAACACGCGCTGGACGGGACGACATTCACGGTGGAATACCCGGAGGACGCGCCCGAGGTGAGCCCGCGGTTCCGCGGGGTCCACAAGTTCAGCCAGGAGCGGTGCATCTGGTGCCGCCAGTGCGAGAACGTCTGCCCGAACGACACGATTCAGATCGTGCAGGACGACCAGCGTAACGGGGAGCAGTACAACCTCCACATCGGGCAGTGCATCTACTGCCGGCTCTGCGAGGAGGTCTGCCCCGTCGACGCGATCCTGCTGACGCAGAACTTCGAGTTCACTGCGGACACGAAGGACGACTTCGTGTTCAACAAAGAACAGCTCAAGAACGTCCCGTGGTACAAGGGAATTGACCCGCTGGAGTCCCGGAACCCCGATCGCGGCGCGTGGATCGGGGAGGGCGACGGCGAGGTCGACTACCAGTAGCGGGCGCGTCTCGAAATCTTCAAAGGGGTTCTCATAGGAGACAAACACAATGGTTTATCCTACCATCGCGTTCGGGCTGTTCGCCGCGGTCACGCTGGCGTTCGGCCTCGGGGTCGTCCTAGCGCGCGACGTGTTCCACGCCGCGCTGCTGCTGGGCGGTGCCCTGACGAGCGTCGCGGTCCACTACGTGATGCTGCAGGCGGAATTCATCGCCGCCATGCAGATCCTCGTCTACGTGGGCGGGGTCCTGATCTTAGTCACGTTCGGCGTGATGCTCACGCGATCGGAGACGGAAACGGAGGTGAATAGCGCATGAGCGACGACGACTCGGGCCGCGGGGGACGCCTCGTCCCCGCCGCGGTGGTCGGGCTCCTCTTCGTCACGATGGCCCTGACGGCGTTGTCGGCGGACTTCACCGCAGGGGGTGCCGGCTTCCCGGCCGACGCCTCCGTCGTCCACAACATCGGGTACGCCCTGTTCAACCTCGGCGAGTACGACATCGCGACGATCCCCTCCGAGGGGTTCCTCGCCGCGTTCCTGATCGCCGCGGTCGCCCTCGACGTCGCCGTCGACGGCGCGGTGTACCTGGCGAAACGTGAGGAGGGCGGCTCGATCATCGCCGCCGTGGGACAGGCGTTTACCGACGGCGGCCGCGACGGAGGTGAGCGCTGATGACCGCCGTCGCCTCCTCGATTCCGCCGGAGTGGTACCTGCTGCTCGCGGCCGCCGTCTTCTGTATCGGCCTGTTCGGCGTGCTCACGCGGCGCGACGCGCTGTACTTCCTGATGAGCGTCGAGCTCATGATGAACGCGGCGAACATCAACTTCGTCGCGTTCGCGCTGTACTACGGCGACCTCACGGGACAGGTGTTCGCGCTGTTCGTCATCGCGCTCGCCGCCGCGGAGGTCGCGATCGGTATCGGCATCATCCTCGTGCTGTACCGCAACTTCGGGGTCACTGACGTGACCGTCCCAACGGAGATGAGGTGGTAACATGATAGACGTGTTCTCATACGTTCCGGCGATCGTACTCCTCCCGTTCTTCTCGTTCCTGATCGCGCTCGGTGCCGGCAAATACCTCCCCAAGGGGGGCGCGTTCGGCGGCATCGCGGCGACGGCGGGCTCGTTCCTGCTCTCGCTGTGGGTGCTCGCGACGGTCGCGGGGGGCGAGGCGGCGAACCGGACCATCTACACGTGGGCGAGCGCCGGCGGGATCGGCCCGACGGACGTCGAGCTTTCCTTCGGCATCCTCGTCGACCCGCTGTCGGCGCTCATGCTCGTCATCGTGACGCTCGTCGCGCTGCTCGTGCACGTGTTCTCGCTCGGGTACATGAACGACGAGGGCGAGACGGGGCTCCCCCGATACTACGCCGGTCTCGGCCTGTTCACGGCGTCGATGCTCGGCTTCGTCGTCGCCGATAACCTGCTGATGGCGTTCATGTTCTTCGAGCTGGTCGGGCTCTGCTCGTACCTGCTCATCGGGTTCCACTTCCGGCAGCCCGGCCCGCCGTCGGCGGCGAAGAAGGCGTTCCTCGTCACCCGCTTCGGGGACTACTTCTTCCTCGTCGGCGTCGTCGCCGTGATCGGAACGTTCGGTACGGCGCAGTTCGCCGGGCCGGAGTCGTTCCCGCACCTCGCCGAGGCGGCGCTCGCCGGCGAGGGCTCGGTCGCGTGGACCCCCGGCGGACTCGACCTGCAGACGTGGCTCACCGCCGTCGGCCTGCTCGTCCTGGGCGGCGTCGTCGGGAAGTCGGCGCAGTTCCCGCTGCACACGTGGCTCCCCGACGCGATGGAGGGCCCGACGCCCGTCTCCGCGCTGATCCACGCCGCGACGATGGTCGCGGCCGGCGTCTACCTCGTCGCGCGGATGTACGGCTTCTACGCGCTGACGCCGACGACGCTCGCGGTGATCGCCTTCATCGGCGGCTTCACCGCGCTGTTCGCGGCGACGATGGGCGTCGTCAAAGACGAGCTGAAGCAGGTCCTCGCGTACTCCACCATCTCGCAGTACGGCTACATGATGCTCGCGCTCGGCGCGGGCGGCTACGTGGCCGCGGTCTTCCACCTGACCACCCACGCGTTCTTCAAGGCCCTGCTGTTCCTCGGCGCGGGCGCGGTGATCATCGCGATGCACCACAACGAAGACATGTGGGACATGGGCGGGCTGAAGGACAAGATGCCCGTCACCTACTACACCTTCCTGGCCGGGTCGCTGGCGCTCGCGGGCATCTTCCCGTTCGCCGGCTTCTGGTCGAAAGACGAGATCCTCTACGAGGCGCTCGTCCACGCGCCGGGCGAGCCGCTGCTGTTCGGCGGCTACCTGATGGGGCTGCTCGCGGTCCCCGTCACCGCCTTCTACACGTTCCGGATGGTCTTCCTGACCTTCCACGGCGAGCCCCGCACCGACACCGCGCGCGACCCCGAACCCGTCCGATGGAACGTGAAGGGGCCGCTGACGGTCCTCGGCTCGCTCGCGGTCGTCACCGGCCTCATTAACATGGTGCCGGTCCAGAAGGTCCTCGGACTGGAGGGGATCGACCTGCTCCACCGCTGGCTCGACAACGACTGGGGCGGAATTGAGGGGCTCTCCTCGCACCACTACGGCGACATCGGACCGTACAGTAGCGAGTACATCGTCGGCGGCGAGGTCGCCACGGTGCTCGTCGGTGCGGCCGTCTCGCTCGGACTGGCGCTGACCGGTCTGCTGGTTGCGTGGCGGCTCTACAACGTTCCGTCGCCGACGGAGCACACGGCGAAACTCGGCGGGATCAAAGACGTGCTGTACAACAACTACTACCTCGACGAACTGCAGGTATGGCTCGCGTATCGCACCGAGGACGTCGCCGGCGGCGCCGACACCTTCGACCAAGGTATCGTCGACGGCGTCGTCAACGGCGTCTCCTCGGTGAGTCTCATCGGCGGTGACCGGATCCGGCAGGTGCAGAACGGCGTCGTCTCGCAGTACGCCGCGCTGCTCACGCTGGGGCTGGTCGCGCTGATTCTCGTGCTCGGCGTCACCGGGGGGTGGTTCCTGTGATACTCGAAGCGCTCATCGCGGTCGTCTTCGTGAGCGCGCTCGTCGTCCTCCTCTCGCCGAACGAGTGGGCGGGCCGGCTCGCGTTCGCGCTGAGCCTGATCCCGTTCGCGGGATCGCTGTACCTCTGGTCCGGGTTCAACGGCTCCGGAAACGCTCTCACGGGCGGCGACATCGCCTACCAGACCCAGATCGAGTGGCTCGAAGTCGGCGGCCGCTCGGTCTCGTGGTTCGTCGGGCTGGACGGCATCAGCCTCCCGCTCGTCGTGTTGACGACGTTCCTCGTCCCGCTGGCGATAGTCAGCGCGTGGACGCCGATCGACTCGCGCCAGAGCCAGTTCTACGGGCTCATGCTGTTCATGGAGGCGAACCTCCTCGGCGTCTTCACGGCGCTGGACTTCTTCCTCTGGTTCGTCTTCTGGGAGGCCGTCCTCGTCCCGATGTACTTCCTCATCGGCGTCTGGGGCGGCCCGCGCCGGAAGTACGCCGCGATCAAGTTCTTCGTCTACACGAACGCGGCGTCGCTGCTGATGTTCATCGGGTTCATGTCGCTGACGTTCGCGCTCGGCGACTCCGTGACCTCGTTCGCGCTCCCGGAGATCACCGGCGCGATCGCCGACGGCGGACTCGGAACCTGGTTCGGCATCTCGCCGGACCGGATCGCGATGGTCGCGTTCCTCGCGATGTTCGCCGGCTTCGCGGTGAAGGTCCCGATCGTTCCGGTACACACGTGGCTGCCGGACGCCCACGTCGAGGCGCCGACCCCTGTGTCGGTGCTCCTGGCGGGCGTCCTCCTGAAGATGGGGACGTACGCGCTGCTCCGGTTCAACTTCACGATGCTCCCGGAGCAGGCGTCCGCGCTCGCGGTCCCGATCGCCGCGATCGCCGTCATCAGCGTCATCTACGGTGCGATGCTGGCGCTCGCGCAGAAGGACCTCAAGCGCATCGTCGCCTACTCCTCCGTCTCGTCGATGGGGTACGTCATCCTCGGGCTTGTCGTGTTCACCGAGTACGGCGTCGGCGGCGCGACGTTCCAGATGGTCGCGCACGGCCTCATCTCGGGGCTGATGTTCATGGCGGTCGGCGTCGTCTACAACGCGACCCACACGCGGATGGTCGGCGACATGGCGGGGATGGCCGACCGGATGCCGGTCACGGTCGGCATCCTCGTCGCCGGCGCGTTCGGCTACATGGGACTGCCTCTGATGGCCGGCTTCGCCGGTGAGTTCTTCATCTTCGTGGGGTCGTTCTCCGCGCCGGCGCTCCCGTACGCGCCGCTGTTCACGGCGCTCGCGATGTTCGGCATCGTCATCGTCGCCGGCTACCTGTTGTCGGCGATGCAGAGCACGCTATTCGGGCCGTTCGAGCTCTCAACCGACTACGAGGTCGGTCCCGCGCCGTTCCACGACGTCGCCCCGCTTGCGGTCCTGCTGGTGGCGATCATCGTGCTGGGCGTCGCTCCCGACATCTTCTTCGAGATGATCCGTGACGCCGCCGTTCCCGTGGTCGAGGGGGTGAGCATCGATGGTTAACTCGCTCCCGCAGGTGACGGCGTTGCTGCCGGTGCTGCTGCTCGGGTTCACCGGACTCGCGCTGCTGCTCGTCGACACGCTCCGTCCCGACACGCGGTCGAACACTTCGATGGCGGTCGTGAGCGCGCTCGGCGCGCTGGCATCGCTGGCCGCGACGGTCTGGTTCGTCGCCTCCGGGACCGGGAGCGGCGACACCGGCGGCGCGATCCTGCTGTTCGCCGACGCGGTCAAGGTGGACACGCTTGGGCTGTTCTTCACGGCCATCTTCGCGTCCGTGACGTCGCTCGTCGTTGTCGCGGCCCACGACTACTTCCACGACCACCCGAACCCGGCGACGTTCTACTCGCTGACGCTGTTCGCGGCGACGGGCATGTCGCTACTCG
This sequence comes from Halorubrum sp. Eb13, assembly GCF_002252895.1. NCBI lineage: Archaea > Methanobacteriati > Methanobacteriota > Halobacteria > Halobacteriales > Haloferacaceae > Halorubrum > Halorubrum sp. Eb13. The sequence goes on from NZ_NHPE01000140.1 coordinate 73,156, forward strand.
CGGTCGCGAACTCGCTCGCGGTCGTGTTCGTCGCCTTGGAGATGGTGTCGCTGCCGTCGTACGTGCTCGTCGCGTTCCTGAAGCAGAACCGCGGGAGCGTCGAGGCGGGGCTGAAGTACTTCCTCGTCGGAGCGCTCTCCTCGGCGATCTTCCTGTTCGGCATCTCGCTGGTGTACGCGGCGACGGGGTCGCTGATGCTCGGCGAGGTCGCCGGCGTCCTCGGCGATATCGCCTCCGACGCCGACGGGATCGGCAGCCGAAGCGGGATCGCCGGCCTCGGGATCGTGATGATCCTCGGCGGCGTCGCGTTCAAGACCGCTTCCGTCCCGTTCCACTTCTGGGCGCCGGAAGCGTACGAGGGCGCGCCCGCACCCGTGAGCGCGTTCCTCTCGTCGGCGTCGAAGGCGGCCGGCTTCGTGGTCGCGTTCCGCGTGTTCACCGAGGCGTTCCCGGTCGGCGCGTCGCTGGCGGCCGACATCAACTGGGTGCTCGCCTTCGGGATCCTGGCGGCTGTGACGATGACGCTGGGGAACTTCGCGGCGGCCGTCCAAGAGGAGGTCAAGCGGATGCTCGCGTACTCCTCGATCGGCCACGCCGGCTACGCGCTCATCGGCGTCGCGGCGCTCTCCGCGGACGGGAGCGGTAACGGCGCCGTGATGGGCGCGGCGATGGCGCACCTGCTCGTCTACGGCTTCATGAACACCGGCGCGTTCCTCTTCGTCGCGATGGCGGAGCGGTGGGGCGTCGGCCGGACCTTCGAGGACTACGCCGGGCTGGCCAAACGCGCGCCCGTCGCCTCGACGGCGATGGCCGTGTTCATGTTCTCGCTGGCCGGGCTCCCGCCGTTCGCCGGGTTCTTCTCGAAGTACTTCCTGTTCATGGGAGCCATCGACAACGGCTTCCTGTGGCTAGCGGCGATCGGCGCCGTCAACAGCGTGATCTCGCTGTACTACTACAGCCGGGTCGTGAAGGCGCTGTTCATCGACGATCCCGCGTCGCCGACCGCGCTGGACACGATCGACGTGCGGCCGACGGCGCTGTACGCCGCGGTCGTCTTCGCGGCAGTCGCGACGGTGCTGCTGTTACCCGGCTTCGGCCCGGTCATCGAGACCGCCGAGGCCGCCGCGTCGGCGCTGTTCTAGCGGCGTCGCGGTTCGCGCCCGCTTTTCGTTTTTTCCGATCGATCAGCCGTCCGGTAACCGCAGGTATTCCCGCGTCCAGTGTTAATATCCGGTATGAGTAGGAATCGGACGTACCGCTGTCTGAACTGTCTGGATCACACCGTGAGCCGGGAGTTCGACACGTCGCACCTCTCGGTGACGTGTCCGAACTGCGGCTCGTTCGAGCGGTTTGTTAACGACGCGGTGTTTCAGCAGTTCCGCGCGTTCGAGGAGTCGCCGCCCGCGGAGCTCGACTGGGCGCGGCTGGACCGCACGGAGAAGTTGATCGTCTCGGAGCGGCTCGTCCGCTCGACGAAGACGCTGGCCGACTTCGACGTCGTGGAGGGGGAAGCGACGGTCGGCGAGGACGAGGCAGCGGCCGGAGACGGGGAGGCTCTAGCCGAGGACGGGGAGGCAGCGGCCGGAGATTGAGTCAGCGCGCGTACAGCTTCCCGCCGACGAGCGACGCGAGGCCGTCGCCGTCGTTCGGGGTGACGGCCACGTACGGCCGGTCGACTGGGCCGAAAACGTCGACGACGCGGCCGACCGTCGAGAGCGACTCGTCGACGACGGCCGAGCCGATCCGCGGCGGCTCCTCGCCGCGGTCGCCGCGGGCGATCGCGAGCCCCCCGGCGGTGCGGACCACGGTACCGACTCGCCGCATCGTCACTCGCGGATGACCCCGAGGTAGGCGGCGACCGCCTGCACGAGGTCGTTCTTCGCGGTGTCTTCGGTGCCGCGCACGACGACCGCGCCCCGCGGCTCGAACTCGCGGGAGTACGTCTTGTCGCGCTCGATCACAGCGTCGTAGCCGACTTGCTGGACCGCCTTAGCGATCTCGTCGACGGTGGGCTCGGAGATCGCGAGGTCCGCCGGCACGCGGCGGCCCTCCGAGCGCGACCGCTCGGCGTCGAAGTACGCGGGATAGACGACGTTCTCGACCATACCGGAGAGGCGAGCGCGCGGCCTAAGGTCGTTTCGGACCCGCGCGGCCGCAGACGCCGGGCGACCCGCGTCGCGGCCGCGGTCCCGCACCGGCGTCGTGGCACCCGGTTACGACGTTCTGAACTCGAATCTTGCGCCGCCGGACTCGCCGGTCACCGCGCGCGCCTCCCACCCGTGAGCCTCGGCGATACGTTCGCTGATCGCGAGCCCGAGGCCGGTCCCGTCCTCGTCCGTCGTGAAGCCGGTGTCGAACACGCGCTCCGTCTCCTCGGGGAGTCCGCAGCCGTCGTCCTCGACGAAGAACCCGGTCCCTCCGTCGCCGTCCGATCGGGGCGAGGCCTCGCCCACGCGGACGGTGAGGCCCTCCGCAGCGCACCCGTCGTCGACGGTGGTCGGTCGGCCGCCGGCGGACCCGAGTTCGACGCTCTCGCCGGGCTCCGCCCGGCCGTCAGTCGGGCCGTGCTCGACGCTGTTCCGGAACACGTTCTCGAAGAGCTCGCGCGTTCTGGCGGGGTCAGCGTCGAGGGTCACGTCCCCTTCCACGACCAGCTCGGCCCCGCCGGTGTCGACGCTCGCCCAGGCGTCTCTCGCGAGCGCCGCGATCGAGGCGCGCTCCGTCTCGCCGACCGACCGGCCCTGTCTGGCCAGCGAGAGCAGGTCGTCGACGAGCTCGCCCATCCGCTCCAGCGCCTCGCCCGCCTTGGGGAGGTGAGCCGTGTCGCCGGTGTCGCTCGCGAGCTCGACGTACCCCTGCGCGACGCCGAGCGGGTTCCGGAGGTCGTGCGAGACGATGCTCGCGAACTCGTCGAGCCGCTCGTTCTGCTCCCGGAGGGTGGCCTCGCGCTCGCGCCGGTCCGTGACGTCCGTGTAAATCGCGTACCCGGAGGCGTTCTCCGCGTCGAGCCGGATCGGGATGACGTGCAGGATGAAGTGGCGGAGTCCGTCCGCCGTCTTCCGGGTCACCTCTCGCCGGACGTTCTCGCCGCGTTGGAGCCGCTCGTTGAGGTCGATTGCCTCCTCGACCGCGCCGTCCTCAACCGGGACGATGTAGTCGTCGAGGGACTCGCCCCCGACTGCCTCCGCGTCGTAGCCGAACGTCTCCTCGAAGGCGTCGTTGACCCGGTGGACGACCGGTTCGCCGTCGACGTAATCGTACGCGACCGCGGGGTCCGGGACGTTCGAGAACAGCGCGAGCAGGCGGTCGCGCTCGCTCCGGAGCGCCTCGTCGGCCCGGATCCGATCGAGGGTCTCCTCGACGTGAGAAGCGAGCAGTCCGGCGAGGCGTCGATCGGCCTCGCTGAACCCGTCCGGGTCGTCCGTCACCAGTTGGAAGACCGTGTCGTCGCCGACGGGAAGGGTGAGAACCGTGTCGTACGGGCTCTCGGCGTTCGGATTCGGTTCCACGACCGGTTCGCCGGTCACCGCGACGGTCCCGGCGGCCCCGCTCCCGACTCGGACGCGGTTGCAGTCCTCGATCGGAACCTCGGCCGAGGCCGCGATCGGCTCGATCCACTTCCCGTCGCGCACGCCGACGAGGCAGTGGTGCGGCGGGAACACCTCGTCCGCGACGGCGATCGCGGCCCGGTGCGTTTCCTCCACGGACCGGACCGACGCGAGTCGCGTCGCCCCGGCGTTGAGTCGCTCGACCCGTGAGGGCGGTCGGGACGGATCGGACCGGACTGACCCGTCGCGCGCGAGGAGCCACCGGACGGTCGCCGCCACGTCGGCGGTCGTCGTCGACACGGCGTCGACGGTCGGGGCCGTCGCCACGTCACCGGCCGGGTCGTCCACGAGGGCGACGACCGGGAGGGACTCGCGGCCGTCGCGGACGCGAGCGAGCCCGGCGGCGTCGCTGACGACCGCGAGGTCGACGTCGCGCAGGCTCTCCTCGTCGACCTCGTTCGGCTCTGCGGATCGCGCTGTCGCGTCGTCGGGGAGATCGGCTGAGATGTGAGCATCGGTAGCGAGGACCAGTACCACCGGTCTTTCGCTCGGCGCGGCGTTCACTGTGATCCGGAAACGGGTCGACGCGATGATAAGTATTCCCTTCGTCGGGGGAGCTCGAGACGCCCCGACTCGCGGGCCGCCGACCCGGCGCGACCCACCCCGGAACCCTTTTGCACGAACACGGGTCACGTTCCTGTAATGAGCGATCTCGAAGCGGAGTACCGTCTCGACTACTTCGAGGAGGAAGGGTTCGTCCGGAAGGAGTGCACCTCCTGCGGCGCGCACTTCTGGACCCGAGACGGCGACCGCGAACTCTGCGGGGAGCCGCCCTGCGAGGACTACAGCTTCATCGACGACCCCGGCTTCCCGGAGCCGCGGTCGCTGTCCGAGATGCGGGAGGCGTTCCTCTCCTTCTTCGAGGAACACGGCCACGAGCGGATCGACCCGTACCCGGTCGCAGCGAACCGCTGGCGCGACGACGTCCTCCTGACGCAGGCGTCGATCTACGACTTCCAGCCGCTCGTCACCTCGGGGCAGACCCCGCCGCCGGCGAACCCCCTCACCATCTCGCAGCCGTGCATCCGGATGCAGGACATCGACAACGTCGGCAAGACCGGCCGGCACACGATGGCGTTCGAGATGATGGCCCACCACGCGTTCAACACGCGCGAGGAGGTCGACGAGGGCGAGTACGCCTACCACGGCGAGGTGTACTGGAAGGACGAGACGGTCGCGTACTGCGACGAGCTGTTCGAGAGCCTCGGCGCCGATCTGGACGAGATCACCTATATCGAGGACCCGTGGGTCGGCGGCGGCAACGCCGGGCCGGCGATCGAGGTCATCTACAAGGGCGCCGAGCTGGCGACGCTCGTCTTCATGTGCATGGAGCGGGACCCGGACGGCGACTACGAAATGAAGGACGGGAACACGTACTCGTTCATGGACACGTACATCGTCGACACCGGGTACGGGCTCGAGCGGTGGACGTGGATGAGCCAGGGGACGGCGACCGTGTACGAGGCCGTCTACCCCGACGCGATCGACTTCCTGAAGGAGAACGCGGGGATCGAGCACACGGAGGAAGAGCAGGCGCTCGTCCACCGCGCCGCGAAGCTCTCCGGTCGGCTCGACATCGACGACGTCGACGACGTGGAAGACGCGCGCGGCGAGATCGCCGACCGGCTCGACGTCGACGTCGACCGGCTCCGCGAGCTCGTCGAGCCCCTCGAATCCATCTACGCGATCGCCGACCACTCGCGGACGCTCGCGTACATGTTCGGCGACGGGATCGTCCCCTCGAACGTCGGCACGGGCTACCTCGCCCGGATGGTGCTCCGGCGGACGAAGCGGCTCGTCGACGAGGTCGACGTCGACGCCCCGCTCGACGAGCTCGTCGACATGCAGGCCGAGCGCCTCGGCTACGAGAACCGCGACACGATCCGCGAGATCGTCCGCACCGAGGAGCGGAAGTACCGCGAGACGCTCGAACGCGGCTCCCGCAAGGTGGAGTCGCTCGCCGACGAGTACGCCGGCACCGGCGAACCGATCCCGACCGAGACGCTCCTCGAGCTGTACGACTCCCACGGGATCCAGCCGGACATGGTCGCCGACATCGCGGCCGAGCGGGGCGCGACGGTCGACGTGCCGGACGACTTCTACGGGCTCGTCGCCGACCGCCACGAGGAGGCGGACGCCGACGAGGCGGAAGACGCGGCCGACGAGCGGCTCGGCGACCTCCCGGAGACGGAGAAGCTGTTCTACGACGACCAGGGCCGAACCGAGTTCGAGGCCGTCGTCCTCGACGTCTTCGAGCGCGAGGACGGCTACGACGTCGTCTTGGACCAGACGATGTTCTACCCCGAGGGCGGCGGCCAGCCCGCCGATCGCGGGCAGCTCACCGCCGGCGAGACGACGGTCGACGTCGTCGACGTGCAGGAGGAAGGTGGCGTCGTGCTCCATCGAACCGACGCCGACCCCGGCAAGGGGGAGTTCGTCAAGGGCCAGGTAGACGGCGACCGCCGCGACCGACTCCGCGCGCACCACACGGCGACGCACCTGATCGGCCACGCCGCCCGCGAGGTGCTCGGCGAACACGTCCGGCAGGCCGGCGCGCAGAAGGGGATCGACTCCTCGCGGCTCGACGTCCGCCACTACGAGCGGATCACCCGCGAGGACGTCAAGCGGATCGAGCGCGTCGCCAACGAGCTCGTCCGCGACGACGTGCCCGTGCGCCAGGAGTGGCCCGACCGCAACGAGGCCGAGGCCGAACACGGCTTCGACCTCTATCAGGGGGGTGTCCCGCCGGGAACGAACGTCCGGCTGATCCACGTCGGCGACGCCGACGTGCAGGCGTGCGCGGGCACTCACGTCGACCGGACGGGCGAGATCGGCGCCGTCAAAGTGCTGAAGACGGAACCCGTCCAGGACGGCGTCGAGCGGATCGTATTCGCCGCGGGCGGCGCGGCGATCGAGGCGACCCAGCGCACGGAGGACGCGCTGTACGACGCCGCGAGCGTGCTCGACGTCGACCCGCTCGACATCCCCGAGACGGCCGAGCGGTTCTTCGAGGAGTGGAAGGCGCGCGGCAAGGAGATCGAGTCGCTGAAAGAGGAGCTCGCCGCCGCGCGGGCCTCCGGCGGCGCCGACGCCGAGGAGGTCGACGTGGGCGGTGCCGCGGCCGTGATCCAGCGGCTCGACGGCGACGCCGACGAACTGCGCGCGACCGCGAACGCGCACGTCGACGACGGGAAGGTCGCGGTCGTCGGGAGCGGGGCGGACGGCTCCGCGAGCTTCGTCGTCGGCGTCCCCGACGGCGTCGACGTCAACGCCGGACAGGTCGTCGCCGACCTCGCCGGCCGCGTGGGCGGCGGCGGCGGCGGACCCCCGGACTTCGCGCAGGGCGGGGGCCCCGACGTCGACGCCCTCGACGACGCGCTCGCGGCGGCGCCGGACGTGCTTCGGAGCCTCCAAGAGGCCTAACCCACCCGCGAGTTCACCATGCCACACGCGAACAACGGCGGCGTCTCGGTCCGCTACGAGGTCGACGCGCCGGACGCGGGCGATCCCGACGAGGCGGTCGTGTTCTGCGGCGACGTCGGGCTCGGCGCCTGGCAGTTCGGCTGGCAGCACGCCGCGCTGGCGGGGCCGCACACGGTGATAACGCCCGAGACGCGCGGGGTCGGCCGGTCCGACGCGCCGCCCGGCCCGTACGCGGTCGAAGGCCTCGCCGCCGACGTCGACGCGGTATGCGCCGCGGAGGGGATCCGGAACGCCCACCTCGTCGGATACGGCCTCGGCGGGATGGTCGCGCTCACGGCCGCGCTCGCCTCCTCGCGCCCGGCGAGCCTGACGGTCGTCGGCACGCCGCCCGCGGGCGACGCTTACAATCCCGACGGCGTGTGGGCCGATCCCACCGACCCGGCGGCGGTGGAGGGATCCCTCCACGGCCTGCTCTCCGTCGACTTCCGCGAGGCGCACCCCGACGCGCTCCCGCGGATCGCCGAGTGGCGGCTCGCCGAGGACGCCGACCGCGAGACGTTCGAGGCGCACCGCGCGGCCGTCGAATCGTTCGACGTCGCCGACCGGCTCTACGAGGTCACGACGCCGACGCTCGTCGTCCACGGGACCGACGACGCCGTCTGTCCGGTGTCGGCGGCGAAGACGCTCGCGGAGGGGCTCCCCCGCGGCGAGCTCCACGTGGTCGAGGGCGCGCGGCACTTCGTCGGCGTCGAGGCGTCGGCCGCGGTCAACGACGCGCTGGCCGGGTGGCTCGCGGAGCACGGCGCCGACCCGCTCTCCGGGTGACCCGTTCGGTCCCCTCGGATCGACCCCTCCCGGACGCCGGTAGCGCTTCCCGCCGCCGCAACCGTTTTGCGTCCGTCCCGCCTCGGTGCGGGCAATGACACGGCTTCGGTTCGCCCTGCTGAACGCGGCCCACGACGGCGCCGACACCCGGCGGAACTTCCGACGGGAGCTCGACGCCGACCTCGTCGAGTTCGACGCGGTCGACGGACACCTTCCCGACCACACCGACTTCGACGGCGTGGTGGTCACCGGCTCGCGGTCGTCGGTCTACTGGGACGAGGCGTGGATCCCCGCGCTCGTGGACTACGTCGCGGACGCCGCGGAGGCCGGCGTCCCGGTGCTCGGCGTCTGTTACGGTCACCAGGTGCTCGCGGAGGCGCTCGGCGGGCGCGTGGCGGGGATGGACGGCTTCGAGATCGGGTACAACGCCGTGCGTCGGCGCGGCGACGACGAGCTGTTCGACGGGATCGACGAGGAGTTCACGGCGTTCACCACCCACGGCGACGCGGTGATCGACCTCCCGCCGAGCGCGACGCTGCTCGCCGAGAACGACCACGGCGTCCACGCCTTCCGCGACGGCCACTGCTGGGGCGTGCAGTTCCACCCGGAGTACGACGTCGACACCGCCCGCGAGGTCACCGAGGGGAAACGCGAGCGGCTCGGCGACGCCCGGGTCGACGCCGTTCTCGACGGCATCACCCCGTCGGCGCACGAGGCCGCCTGCGAGGTGAAGGGCCTGTTCGACAACTTCACCGAGTACGCCCGGCGGCTGCGATCGGAGCGCGAGTCGCGGGCGGCGGCCGACGACTGAGCGGTCGCGCCCCGGCGGCCGCGGCGCTGGTTCGGCCCTGCAAAGCGGGACGCCGCGCGGGTCGAACACGCTTATACCGCTCCCGCCCGGAACCACGGTATGAACGTAGTACCGGACACCAGTGCGGTCGTCGACGGCCGCGTGTCCGAACGCGTCGCGGACGGAACCTACGAGGGGGCGACGGTCCTCGTCCCCGAGGCCGTCGTCGGAGAGCTGGAGTCGCAGGCGAACGACGGGCTGGAGTCGGGGTGGGACGGCCTGAGCGAGCTCAAGCGCCTCGCCGACCTCGCCGACGAGGGGACGATCGAGCTCCGGTACGTCGGCGAGCGCGCCGACGGGGACGCCCGATCGCACGCCCACGAGGGCGACGTCGACGCCCTGATCCGCGACATCGCGGCCGACCACGACGCGACGCTTCTCTCGAGCGACATCGTCCAGGCGGAGGTCGCCCGCGCGAAGGGGATCGACGTCGAGTACGTCGAGCCGGTCGCCCGCGGCGTCGTCGACGAGCTTCCGATTCAGGAGTTCTTCACCGACGAGACGATGTCGGTCCACCTCAAGACGGGGACGAAGCCGAAGGCGAAGCGCGGTGCCCTCGGCGAGATGCGGTACGAGATCATCGACGAGGAGCCGACGAGCGAGGCGCAGATGGACGAGTGGGCGACCGCCATCGTCGACTTGGCCCGCCAGTCCAACGAGGGGTTCATCGAGCTCTCCGACGACGGCATGGACATCGTCCAGTTCAGGAACTACCGGATCGCGGTCGCGCGACCGCCGTTCGCGGACGGGATCGAGGTCACGGCGGTCCGCCCGATCGCGAAGACGACGCTCGACGACTACGAGTTCGCCGACGAGCTCCGCGAGCGGTTCAAAGAGCGGAAGCGCGGCGTCCTGATCTCCGGGTCGCCCGGCGCCGGGAAGTCGACGTTCGCGCAGGCGGTCGCGGAGTTCCTCAACGACAGCGACTACGCCGTGAAGACGATGGAGAAGCCGCGCGACCTCCAGGTCGGCCCGGAGATCACCCAGTACGGCGCCCTCGGCGGCGAGATGGAGAACACGGCCGACTCGCTCCTCTTAGTCCGCCCCGACTACACCATCTACGACGAGGTGCGGAAGACGAACGACTTCGAGGTGTTCTCCGACATGCGGATGGCAGGCGTCGGGATGGTCGGCGTCGTCCACGCCTCCCGCGCCATCGACGCGCTCCAGCGGCTCGTCGGCCGCGTCGAGCTGGGGATGATCCCCCAGATCGTCGACACCGTGGTGTACATCGAGGCCGGCGAGGTCCACACGGTCTACGACGTGACGACCGAGGTGAAGGTGCCCGCCGGACTCACCGCCGAGGACCTCGCCCGCCCGGTCATCCAGGTGTCGAACTTCGAGACCGGCCGTCCGGAGTACGAGATCTACACGTTCAACCGACAGGTCGTCACGGTCCCGCTGAACGACGAGGACGGCGAAGGCGAGAGCGAGACCGGCGTCGGTCGCATCGCCAAACAGGAGATCGAACGCGAGATCCGCTCGGTCGCGCACGGCCACGTCGACGTCGAGCTCAGGGGGAACGACGAGGCGGTCGTGTACGTCTCCGAGGGCGACATCGGCACCGTCATCGGCAAGGGGGGCGGCCGCATCAGCGACATCGAAAACCGGCTCGGCATCGAGATCGACGTCCGCACCCACGACGAGAAGCCGGAGGATTCGCGCGGCACCGGTGCCGGCAGCCGCGGCGCGGCCGGAGGGGGAGATGGCCGAGGCGGACAGGTCGGCGAGGAGCGCGGCACCGTCGTCCAGCCGGAGATCACGTCCCGGCACGTCGTCATCGACGTCGACGACGGCGTCGGCGAGACGGTGGAGGTGCGCGCGGACGGCGAGTACCTGTTCACCGCCACCGTGGGGCGCGGCGGCGAGGTGCAGGTGTCCCGCGGCTCGGCCATCGCCGAGGAGTTGGAGGACGCGATCGACCGCAAGCGAACCGTGACGGTCGTTCCGGCTCGCTGACGCGGCCGATACGCCGCGTCTCGCCCGCCGATATCGGCGTCGTTCGACTCCCCGATATTCGTCGATCGTCGAACTTCATCCCTCCTGAAAGATAACGCTTTTTTGGCGGTGGTCGGAACGTCACTGCATGTCAGACGAGTTAAAGCGCGGGCTCGAAGGCGTCCTCGTCGCGGAGTCGGAGCTGAGCCACGTCGACGGCGAGGTCGGCAAGCTCGTGTACCGTGGGTACGACATCGAGGACCTCGCTCGCGGCGCGAGCTACGAGGAGGTGCTGTACCTCCTCTGGCACGGTTCGCTGCCGACGCGCGAGGAGCTCGACGCGTTCGCCGCGAACCTGGCCGCGGAGCGGGCCGTCGACGACGACGTCCTCGAGACGGTCCGGACCCTCGCCGACGCCGGCGAGCGGCCGATGGCCGCCCTCCGGACGGCGACCTCCATGCTGTCGGCGTACGACCCCGACGCGGACACGGACGACGACGATGTCACGGAGACGGCCCGCCGGCAGGGCCGTCGGATCACGGCGAAGGTCCCCACCGTCCTCGCGGCCTTCGAACGCGCGCGTCAGGGCGAGGCGCCGCTCGCCCCGAACCCGGACCTCTCGTACGCCGGGAACTTCCTCTACATGCTCACCGGCACAGAGCCCGACGCCGTCAGCGAGGAGACGTTCGACATGGCCCTCACGCTCCACGCCGACCACGGGCTCAACGCTTCGACGTTCACGGCGATGGTGATCGGATCGACGCTGGCCGACGTCTACTCCGGCGTCACCGGGGGGATCGGCGCGCTCTCCGGCTCGCTCCACGGCGGCGCGAACCAAGACGTGATGGAAGTGCTCTACGAGATCGACGACTCCGCGAAGGACCCGGTCGCGTGGGTGAAAGACGCCCGCGAGAACGGCCGGCGCATCCCCGGCTTCGGCCACCGCGTGTACAAAGTGAAGGACCCGCGGGCGAAGATCCTCCAGGAGAAGCTGCGGGACCTCTCCGAGTCGTCAGGCGACACGAAGTGGCTCGACTACACCACCGCGATCGAGGAGTACCTCACCGACGAAGGACTGTTAGACAAAGGTATCGCGCCGAACGTCGACTTCTACTCCGGCTCCGTCTACGACTCGCTCGGTATCCCGGTCGACATGTACACGCCCATCTTCGCGATGAGCCGCGCCGGCGGTTGGATCGCCCACATGGTCGAGTACCAGGCCGACAACCGCCTCATCCGTCCGCGCGCCCGGTACACCGGCCCCGAGAGCGCCGAGATCGTTCCGATCGACGAGCGGTAGACGGAGCGGCAGCGGTCTCTCGCGACGCGGCCGACCTCTAAACCGAGCGACCTACGCGCCCCACCGCTCCCGGGCGAACTTCGTCAACAACGGGAGGTCGTCGAGGTGGAGCAGCTTCGCCATCGCGGCCTTGTTCCCCTGATTCGCCTGTTCAAGCGTGTTGTCGTCGGTCCGGCGGAGGTCCTCCATGAACCGGTCGTACCGCTCGTTCGGCGCGAGGTACAGCAGTCGGGTGAGCATCAGCCGGGCGCGCATCCGCGGGGCCACGTCCCGGTGCCAGAGCCGCTCGTAGACGGCGAGGCTCTCGGCGTCGAGGCGCCGCTCCGAGTCGGTGAGACACCGGTCGATGGTGGCGGCCGCGGCGCGGGCCGACTTCATCCCCTTGTGGATCCCCTCGCCCCACAGCGGGTCGATGGTGGGCACGGTGTCGCCGATCGCGAGGAACCGGTCGGTGTGCATCTCGTCGGGCATCTGGATGTGCGCGGAGCCGCGGTGGATCGTGTCGTCGATCTGTTCGGCGTCCGCGAACCGGGGATCGCGCTCGATCCAGTCGTTGAGGTAGCCGTCGACGGTTTTCCCCTCTTCGGCGAACTCGCGGTGGCGGTCGTTCTGGATGTAACAGATGCCGACCTTCGCGGTGTCCTCACCGGTCGCGAAGATCCACGAGTAGCCGCCGGGGGCGATGTCGTGGTCGAGCCGGAGCATCATCGCCCGCCGCAGGTCGGCGTACTCGGGGTGGTTCATCTCGACGCCCTCCATCTCGTACTCGATGCCGATCGCCTGGTTCTCCCGTTCGAGGTCGACCACGTCGAGCGCGCTCGCGATCGGCGCGGCCGGGCCGGTGGCATCGACCACCACCTCGGCGTACACCTCCTCGTCGCCGTCGTACCGAACGCCCTCGACGACCCCGTCGTCGTCGAGGATCGGGCGGGAGACGCGCGAGTCGAACCGGTACTCCGCGCCGTTCTCGCGGCCGTCCTCGACGAGGAAGCGCTTGAAGTCGGCGAACTCCAAGACCGCGCCGGGCTGGTAGCTCTCGTAGTAGCTGTTCGGCGACTCCAGGACCACGTCGTCGGTGTACGACATCACGACGTCGTCGGGGATCCCGAAGGCCGACATCATCGACGGGAAGGTCCCCGCGGTCGACTTGTTGCTCTGGCGGGGGAACTCGGCCTCCGGCTCCGTTTCGAGAACGACGACGTCGTAGTCGCGTGTCGCCAGGTCGCGGGCGCACTGCGCCCCCGCTGGTCCGGCGCCCGCGATAACGACGTCGTAGCGATCAACCATATACAATGTAATTCGGACCCACGTAATTAGGCTTGCTGAAACCGGTCACGAACAGGGCGTGAGCCGGCTCCGTCGCCGGAATTTGGCTCTCGGCCGAGGTCGGAATGTCGGGCGCTTCGGCGGTCGCCGGTCGTCAAAAAAATCGGTCGCGAAGACGGACGGCGGCGTCAGTAGAACTCGCGGACGAGGTCGGTCGCGCCCTCGGGCGCGCCGTCCGGGATGACCGACATGTCCTCGTCGACGCCGTGCTGCTCGTGGTACGGCACCGACTCTTCGTTCTGGTAGATGACGCCCTGGTGTTCCTTCTCGGAGTCGAGGATGACGTCTTTCGCGTCGCCGCGGTCGGTCGGGTCGTGGTCCGTCTCCTTCAGGTCGACCAGCGAGTCGCGGAAGTAGTCGTACGTGTCGACGTCGTTGAAAGTGACGCACGGCGAGTAGACGTTGACGAAGCCGAACCCGTCGTGCTCGACCGCCTTCTGGATGATCTCCTGGTGGCGGAGCGCGTCGGAGGAGAACGACTGCGCGATGAACGTCGCGCCCGACGCCAGCGCCAGCGCGTGCGGGTTGACCGGGGGCTGCTTCGGCCCGTCGGGGGTCGTTGACGTCTCGAAGTCCTCGCGCGAGGTGGGCGACGCCTGCCCCTTCGTCAGCCCGTAGATGCGGTTGTCCATCACGACGTACGTCATGTCGACGTTGCGCCGGACGGCGTGGACGAAGTGGCCCGCGCCGATGGAGTAGCCGTCGCCGTCGCCGCCGGCGACCATCACTTCGATGTCGGGGCGGGCCATCTTGACGCCGGTCCCGACCGGAAGCGCGCGTCCGTGAACGCCGTGGAGCGCGTAGCTGTGCATGTACGTGCCGATCTTGCCGGAACAGCCGATGCCGGCGACGACGAAGGTGTTGTCGGGGTCGTTGCCCGTCTCCGCGAGGGCCTTCATCATCCCGTTCATGGTGCCGAAGTCGCCGCATCCCGGGCACCACGTCGGCTGCTTGTCGGACTTGAAATCGGTGAATCGAATGTCTGAGCTCATTGGTTACGCCTCCGCCCCCTCCGCGAGGGTCGCTTTGATCTCCGCTGCGAGTTCGTCGGCCTTGAATCGCACGCCGTTGTACTTGTTCACGCGGTCGACGCGCGCGAGTACGTCGTGCTCGACCAGGTCCGCGAACTGCCCCTGTTCGTTGCACTCGACGACGACGACGTTCTCCGCGGCCTCGACGTCGTCGGTGAGGTCCGGCCGCGGGAAGACGTACGGCACCGAGAGCACCCGCACGTCGAGCCCCTCGTCGTCGAGCATCTCGACCGCCTCGGCGAGCGCGCCCTCGTTCGACCCCCACGTGATCACGAGCGTGTCGGCGTCCGGGTCGCCGAACTCGCGCGGGCTCCAGTCCTCGCGCTCGCGGGCCGTCTCGACTTTCTGGTTGCGCTTGTCGACCTGTGCGACGCGCATCTCGGTGTCCTCGGTCCGGCGGCCCTGCTCGTCGTGTTCGAGCCCGGTGGACATGTGCGCGCCGTCGGCGGTGCCGGGGAACGCCCGCGGCGACACCCCGTCGTCGGTGATCTCGTGGGGCTGGAAGCCGCCGGAGTCGCTCATGTGGTCGTCGATGTCGGCCTCGTCGACGACGAAGCCGCGGTCGACCTCGACCGCGTCCATGTCGAACGTGTCCGGGGAGAACGTCTGCTCGGTGACCGCCATCGAGAGGTCGGCGGTGAGGTAGACGGGGAGCTGGTACTTCTCGGCGAGGTTGAACGCCTCGACCGTCTTCCAGAAGCACTCGTCGATGGTCGTCGGCGCGAGCACGAACCGCGGCACCTCGCCGTGGCCGCCGTACAGCATCTGGTTCAAGTCGCCCTGCTCCTGTTTCGTCGGCATCCCGGTCGAGGGGCCGGAGCGCATCACGTTACAGATGACGAGCGGCGTCTCCGAGGTGGCGATGAGCCCGAACGTCTCCGTCATCAGGTCGATCCCGGGCCCGGAGGTCGCGGTCATCGACCGCGCGCCCCCGCGGGCCGCGCCGAGCGCCATGTTGATCGCGGAGAGCTCGTCTTCGGCCTGCACGACGTGGCCGCCGTAGCGCTCGATCCGGCCGGTGAGGTACGTCATCACGTCGGTCGCGGGCGTGATCGGGTAGCCGGCGTAGAAGCGGCAGCCGGCGGCGATGGCGCCCATGCCGATGGCCTCGTCGCCGTTGAGGAGGACGTAGTCCTCGTCGGTGGTCTCTAAGTCGTAGTCGAACTCGTGGTCGTACTCCTCGCCGACGTACGACCGCCCCGCGCGGGCGGCCTCCTTGTTGTTGTCGACGAGCTTCTGGCCCTTGTCCGCGAATCGCTTCTCCAGGGCGGAGTCGAGGTTCTCGATGGGGAACTCGGCGACCTCGCAGGCCGCGCCGAGCGCGACGACGTTCCGCATGATCGCCCCGCCGGCCTCCTCGGCGAGCCGCTTGAGCGGGACGTCGATCCCGGTCATCTCCCCGGGGATCTCGACGTCCTGCATCGTGGTCCGCTCGCCGTCGTAGATGATCACCGACCCCTCGTGGAGCTCGTCGAGGTTCTCCTCGATGGTCCGGGGGGTCAACGCGATGAGCACGTCGAGCCGGTCAACGACGCTCTGTACCTTGTCGACGGAGGTTCGCACCTTATAGGCGGTGTAACCGCCACGGATCCGCGAGGCGAAGTCCTTCGACGTGAACACGTGTCGACCCGCCCGGGAGAGCGCTTGCGCGAAGATCTTCCCGGTCGAGTCGATGCCGTCGCCGGCCTCCCCGCCGACGGCCCAGTTGAAGTCCGCAGCCATGCTATGTCGCAGTTTTCGCCGGACTCATCAAAAGACTTCTGGAAGGAGCTACCAGCGGCTTTTCAAACATTCGTCCATATTTAATCGTATATATGGATATACAACAAAAAATTCCTATCTAAAACCGTCTCAGGTGGACGATCGTTTTCCATTTTTCCTCACGATCGACCCTCTGCGTCGCAGTCGGTTTTCGACGTTCGTCGAATCCCGAGCGCCCGTCACCGGCCGGTCGTCTCAGACGCGGGCAACACCGACGCGGACGGGAACACGTTTGTGTCCGCCGACCGGATCCGTCGTATGGACACGACAGCGACGGTCAGCGCGGTCGAGGCGGTCGGCCGCGACACGTACGCCCTCCGGTTCGACGCGCCGGACGGGTTCGCCGCCGAACCCGGTCAGTTCGTCAGGCTCGGCACCGAGATCGACGGCGAGTCGGTCGCCCGCTTCTACACCCTCTCGTCGCCCACGGTCGGGGACAGCTTCGAGGTCACGGTCGGCATCGATCCCGAGGAGGGCGGCGAGTTCTCCGCGTTCCTCGCCGACGCGGAGGCGGGCACGGAGATGACGCTCTCGGGCCCGTTCGGCGACCAGCACTACGACGGCGAGCCGCGAGCGGTCGTGATCGCGGGCGGCCCGGGCGTCGGCCCGGCGGTCGCCATCGCGGAGCGCGCGCTCGACGACGGCGCGGAGGCCGCGGTCGTCTACCGCGACGACGGCGTGTCGCACGCGGACCGCTTGGACCGGCTGAAGGAGCGCGGCGCCGCGATCCACCTCCTCGACGCCGACGAGGAACTCGACGACGCGGTCGCCGAGGCGCTGACGGGCGTCGA
Source organism: Halorubrum sp. Eb13 (assembly GCF_002252895.1). Lineage (NCBI taxonomy): Archaea > Methanobacteriati > Methanobacteriota > Halobacteria > Halobacteriales > Haloferacaceae > Halorubrum > Halorubrum sp. Eb13. The sequence goes on from NZ_NHPE01000140.1 coordinate 90,009, forward strand.
CGGCGAGACCGTCTTCGTGTACGGCTTCGCCGATTTGGTGGCCGACGCCGAGGCCGCAATCGACGCCGCCGGCGGCGACGCGGACGCCGCGAAGGTCGAGAACTTCGGCTAGACGCGGTTCGGTACGTTTCGGTTGAACGTTACTGAATCGCTGGTCGGGGATCGACGGAGAACACCGCCAAAGCCCCAGGCGCGAGGCGGGCGCACGCTCGCTGCGCTCCTCAGTCGTTCGCTGCGCTCACTCCTTACGGTGCTTGCGTCGCCTCCGCCCGCCTCGCGCCTGCCCCTTTGAATCCCACCCGTCCGCACCGTCCCACACCTCAACCTCCCCAGCCTCGTCAGTCGCCCTCCGCGTCGCTCCGGGCGACTGACTCCCTCGCGCGTGCTGCTCGGCCGCCAGGCGGCCTCGCAGGCACGCGCCGACCGCGATCCGCCGCGGATCAGTCTCCGAAGTAGTCCGCCAGCCGCTCCGCGGCCTCCACGGCGCGGGGGGTGACGAGGGCGAACCGGATCCACTCGTCGCGCGCGCTGCCGAACGCCTCGCCGGGCATCCCGGCGACGCCGGCCTCGTCGACTAACCGCTTCACGTTCGCCATCGTCCCGGGGAAGCCCTCGAAGCGCGCCAGCACGTAGAAGGCGCCCTCGGGGCGGCTGTACTCCGCGCCGGCCGCGTCGAGCGCGTCGGTGAACGCGTCCGCCCGGTCCGCCAGCAGCTCGCGGGCCTCCGCGTAGTACTCGGGCGGCGTCTCCGCGAGCGCGTGGTGGACCGCGCACTGCGACGGCCGGGGGCCCGCGACGTTCACGAGCATGTGCCGCGTCTTCGCGTCGCCGACGTGGCCCGCCGGGAGTATCCCGTACCCCACTCTGAAGCCCGTGATCGCCATCGACTTCGAGAAGCCGCTGGTGACGATCACGCGGTCGGAGTCCAGCGTCAGCGCCGACTCGAAGCGGCCGGTCTGGTCGAAGTGGTCGTACACCTCGTCGACGAGGACGAGGGCGTCTACCGCGTGCGCGATCTCGACGACCTCGCGAACCGCGTCGAGGTCGTACACGGCTCCCGTGGGGTTGTTCGGCGTGTTCAAAACGATCAGCGCGGTGTCCGCGCTCGCGGCCTCGCGGATCGCCGCGACGTCGAGGCCGCCGTCGCGCTCGGTCGGGACGAGCGCCGCCTCGCCGCCGAGCATGTCCACCTTCCCGGGGTAATACGGGTAGACCGGATCGAGGAGGACGGCCTCGTCGCCGGCGTCCCGATCGAACGCGCGCGCCATCGCGAGATAGTTCGCCTCGCCGGTCCCGTTCGTGACGACGACGCGGTCGACGTCGACGCTCCGCCGCTCGGCGATCGCCTCCCGGAGCTCCAGCAGGCCCTCGCTCGGCGGGTACTGGAAGGCGTCCGGGGGGAGGTCGGCGTACTCGCGGAGCGCCTCCCGCAGCGCGGCGGGCGGCTCCCAGTCGGGGTTGCCGCTCACCATGTCGATGACGTCGCGGTCGGCCGCGGCCGCGTACTGCATCACGTGGAAGAACTTCGGCTCCTCGTACTCCATACCGACCGCTGGGCGGCGTCCGCCGTGGCTCTTTCGACCGGCGGCGCGCCCGAGTCAAACGGACGGCGCGCTCGCGCGACCGGCTGGACCGCCCTCCGCCGGTCGCCCGAATCCGGAGGTTTCACTTACGGCCCCAGCCACCCGGTGGTATGAACAAACGCGGCCACGTCCTCAACGCCTTGCTGCTCGCGCTCGGGCTCGGCTTCGTCATCGAGCCCGGGCTCGACATGGCCACGGCGCGGACCACCGCCCAGATCACCGTGCCGATCGTGCTGGGGGCGCTGTTCCCCGACGTCGACACCGCGTTCGGTCGCCACCGGAAGACCCTCCACAGCCTCCCGGTGCTCGCCGTCTTCGTCGCGTACCCGATCGTCTTCGGGAACCTCCAGTACGTCTGGATCGGCGTGTTGACCCACTACCTCCTCGACGTCGTCGGGAGCCGCCGGGGGATCGCGCTGTTCCACCCGCTGTCGGACACGGAGTACGGCCTCCCCTCCGGCGTGACGACGAGCAGCAAGTACGCCGACCTCGTCACCGTCGTCATCACGGCGCTGGAGTTGGCGGCGTTCTGGGCGCTCCATACCTACGTCGTGACGCTCGACCTCGATCTCTCGGCGGCCGCCTCGGAGGCGGCGGCGGGGCTCGGCGTCTGAGGCGTCTCACTTCTCTGCGATCGCGGAACGGCGGCCGCGTCACTTCGGTCGGTAGTCCGAGAGCGTCCCGGAGTAGACGCTCACGTCGTTGAACCGACCCTCGTACACGACGTTCGTCGGCAGGGTCGGCTCGTCGCCGGAGAGGAACAGCCGGTCGAGCTTCTCCCAGGTGTTCTCGTAGCCGAGGTGCGCGAACTCGAGGAGCCCGCGGAGCTGGTGGCGGACCCCGCCGCGGTGGACCACTGTCCGGGGACGCTCTTGTCGGAAGGCGTCGACGACCGCGTCGGCGTCGTCGAAGTCGCCCTCGAATTCGGTCCACGCCTCGCCGACGGTGCCGGGGAGGTGCGCGTACGAGGAGCCGAACCCGGGCTGATCGGTCACCTCCGCGATCCGTCGCGTCCGGCCGTTCTGGTGCGGGAGGAGCTTGGTGTTGTACGTCTCCACCGCTGCGAGCCGCTCGGCGTGCGCCGCGATCTCCGGGCGAGTCAGCGAGATGGTGGCGAAGCCGGGGTGGGGGACGAGCACGACGGCGTCCTGTCGCTCGAACTCGGCCATGGCCGCCTCGAAGGTGATGTAGTCGGGAACCGGCTCCTCCAGCCCGAGGACGAGGAGGTGCCGGCGGTTCCCCCAGTCGCCGGTGAACACCTCGCGAGCCGGGACGATCGTCAGGTCGTCGTCGGCGTACCGACCCGCGCGCTCTTGGACCGTCCGGAGCCGGGTGAAGTGTGGCGCGTACACGAGCGCGTCGATCCCCCGCTCCTTCGCGAGGGCCACGACGTCGTCGTCGAGCACCTTCACGTGGGCGTCGACGCGCGTTCTCGATCGGGTCACGAATGCACGATATGCGTCCCCGAGCAAAGGGGTATCGTTCGACGGCGAGCGGATCCGGTTCCGGCGCGGGGTACAGCGAGCGCGTCCGACGCCGACGCTCCCGGGCGGCGCCGACGACCCGTCGCCGCCGGGGGAAACGGTTAATCCCCCGCGGGAGCGACGGGAACACATGCCCCGCTGGACGTGCGGAATCGACGGCTGTGACGCCGCCTTCGACGACGTTGAGTCGGCCATCGTCCACCAGACCGACGGCCACCAGCGCCACGAGTGCAAGGTGTGCGGCACGATCGTCCCGGACGGCTACTTCGCGATCCGACACGCGTTCGACGAGCACACCCGCGCCGAGTTCGTCCGCGCCTACGACGCCGACTCCGCGGCCGTCCGTCGCCGCGAGGAGATCAAACGGGAGATCGAGCGCGAGGCCGACCTCCAGCGCGTCGTCGACGAGCTGGACCGCGGGGTCTGACCGCCGCGGGTCACTCCTTACAACACCCGCTTCCCGAACGCGCTCGCCGCCAGCTCCGTCGCGAGCTCGGCCGTCTCGTTGTGCTGGTCCAGCGTCGGGTTCACCTCGACGAGCTCCATCGACCGGAGGCTGCCGGCCTCGTCGACGATCTCCATCGCGCTGTGGGCCTCACGGTAGGTCACCCCGCCGCGGACCGGCGTCCCGACCCCGGGCGCCTCGTTGGGATCGAGCCAGTCGAGGTCGAGGCTGACGTGGACGCCGTCGACGCCGTCGCCCGCGGTCGCCATCGCCTCCTCGGTGACGTCGGTGATCCCGCGCTCGTCGATGTCGGACATCGTGTACGCCGCGAAGCCGTGCTCGCGGATGACCTCGACCTCCGACTCGTCGACGGAGCGGAGCCCGACGAGCGCGACGTTCTCCGGGGTGAGCCCGGGCGCGTTCGCCCACTCCGACCCCGCGAACTCGTCGAAGCCGAGCGCGGCCGCGAGCGGCATCCCGTGGACGTTGCCCGAGGGGGTCGTCGAGGGCGTGTTGAGATCGGCGTGAGCGTCGAACCACACGGCCCCGATGTCGGCGTCGCGCGCGGACCCCGCGAGCGACCCGATGGCGATCGAGTGGTCGCCGCCGAGCGCGAGCGGGACGGCGCCGTCGGCGAGCGTTCCGCCCACTTCGTCCGCGAGGCGCCGGCAGACGTCGGCCGTCTCCCCGAGGAACTTCGCTTTCCCCCCGCTCGGGGCGTCCGCGTCCGGGTCGCGCTCCTCCGCGCGCGGGACCGCGAGGTCGCCGGCGTCGACGGTCTCGACGCCCGCGCTCGCGAGTTGGTCGGCGAGCCCGCCGTACCGGATGGCCGACGGTCCCATGTCCACGCCGCGTCGGTTCGCCCCGTAGTCGGTCGGCGCGCCGATGATCCTGACGGTGGTCATACCAGTGGACGCGGCGTCCCGGCGCTTGAATGGCGGGGGTCCAGCCGGACCGACCGCCGGACGCGATCGCACACGGTTTTGTCGCCGCGTCCCGATCGTCGGGTATGAGCGGCACCGACGGCGGTTCCGGCGCTGTCGACGAGGGCGACGGCAGTTCCGCCGCCGCCGACGAGGACGACGCCGGAAGCGACGCCGCCGACGAGCCACCTCCCGAGTTCGACCCCGCCGACGTCAGCGGCAGCGACATCGAACCGATCGGCGGCATGATCGCCGTGGCCTTCACCGGGGCGGTGATCGGCCTCGTCGGCGCCGGGTTCGCCCTGTTCGTGAGCGACCTCGGACTGGCCCTGATCGGGGTCGGCGTCGTCGTCGCGCTCTCGAGCCCGCTCGCGTACGTCCGGCTGCGCAGACGGTACGGGTCGTAGCCGTCGACGTACGGATCGTAGCCGTCGACGGCGCGGATCGTAGCCGTCGACGGCGCGGATCGGCGGATCTCGCACGATCGTTTATAATGGGCTTCCATCGCATTTAAGCGGTGCCGCAATCTATTCGCGACCATGTCATCGATCGAGCTCACGTCGAGTCAGAAAAGCATCCTCACGGCCCTCATCAACCTGTACGGGGAACAGGAAGACGCCGTCAAGGGCGAGGCGATCGCCGAGGAAGTCGACCGCAACCCCGGCACGATCCGCAACCAGATGCAGAGCCTGAAAGCGCTCCAGCTGGTCGAGGGCGTCCCCGGTCCGAAGGGCGGCTACAAGCCAACCTCGAACGCGTACGAGGCGCTCGACATCCAGCGCATGGACGAGCCGGCCGACGTCCCGATCTTCCACGAGGGCGAGGAGGTAACGGGCGTCAACGTCGACGGGATCGACCTCTCCAGCGTTCACCACCCCGAGCTCTGCCGCGCCGAGATCCACGTCCAGGGCTCCGTCCGGAGCTTCCACGAGGGCGACTCAGTCACCGTCGGCCCCACGCCGCTCTCGAAGCTCGTCATCGACGGAACCGTCGACGGGAAAGACGACACCGCGAACATCCTCATCCTCCGCATCGACGACATGCGCGCCCCCGACGAGCCCGCCGAGCACTGACGACCGCCGAAATAAACGGTCTCGCCGGCGACACCTCTCTTCCGCTCTCACACTCGACCCGCCGACGGCCAGAGCGCCGCCGCTGTCGAAGTCGAAAGCCGGTGACCGCGAAAAGCCGCTTCGACCGGTGTCGTGACCGCCGAGCCTAC